>SKPT01000113.1 GCA_007119405.1 Phycisphaeraceae bacterium | reverse complement strand
CCTGGGCTTCACCGAGCACACGGACCCGAAGAAGATCGAGCTGGATCTGATGGCGCGCTTTCCGCGCAAGAACTGGGCGATGCTGGCGCACCTGCTGATCTGGCACGGCCGGGCGATCTGCAAGGCGCGCTCGCCGCTGTGCCCGAGCTGCCCCGTGAGCCGGAGCTGCCCGAAGGTGGGGGTGGAGGGGATGTAACCGCGGAGGCGCAGAGAGCACGGAGAGGAGAAAAGCCGCAGATGCACGCGGATGAACACGGACGGAGCGAGCCTGAGGCTTCAGGATGCCATGGCGCCGGGGCACCACTCAAGCCCGCGACAGCCGGTGTACTTGATCGCTCTGATCTGAGGCAGGGGTCCCCAGCGACGCGGCGGCAGCCTGTCTGCTCCATGCGCAAATCGCAGAGTCTCGCCCGTGGGCTCCAAGCCCGAACCCGACCCCACATCACCTCGGGCCAGGGGTGCATGAGCTTTTTCATGCGGCGATGGGCCATCTGCTCGGCGCTGCGGTAGAGCCGTGCCAGCAGCGGGGCCAAGTCGGCCTGGCATCGCTGATCGAGTCGGATGTGGCCGTGCTGGTTCATGATGGAGACCTGAATGCTGTTCTGGTGTTAGTCCAGGCCGACATGATGTGCTACGCTGTTCCTACCCGTTGCTCCTCAAGATGATCGAATCTGAGCCAACCATTGACTCATGGGCTATTGTCGAGCGACAGGTTTTTCATGCCCATCCGTGGTTATTCTGAATGATCCGGGCCAGCGGCTCATCAATGCCCGCCACAGCTCCAGCACGCGCGCACGTCGGGCGCCGGCCGCGCCGCCCCCGTGCCGGCAGACCCTCAAAGGAACACCCACATGACGCCGGACCGGTTGACAAGGCAGCAGGCGCTGCTCGACAGCGAGCAGATCGCCGCCTCGGCACGCGTTGACGGCAAGCATCGGACGATGCGCGAGGCCGGCCGGTCGCACCTGGTGGTGACGACCAACGCCCGGGTTCACGTCGACCCGCCGCAGCCGGACCTCTCGGCGTACAACGCGCTTCTCGTGCATCTCAAGCCGCTGCGGCCGTTCGACGGCACGCTGGTCACGCGCCTGCGCTGCGCCAGCCGGCATCCCGGTATGGCGGTCAACGACATCTATTCCAACGTGCTGCACTTCAACCAGCCGGGCCCCTGGCGCGGCTGGCAGCGGCTGTTCATGCCGGCGGTGAACCTGGTCGCGACCGGCTTCCCCGACGGCTGGAAGCAGATCGCGACGATCGAGCTGGACCTGCACGCCCGGCACGATAAGGGCGAGGTGGCGATCGGGTCGATCGAGCTTCAGCATGTCCAGATGCCGCCCGGGCCGCGCATGAGCGATGACGAGCTTCTTGAAGCGCTCGATCTCGACCAACCGCGGTTGCGCACGGTGGCGCGTCACGCCGAGCGCGGGCGCACCGCCGAGGCGATCGCCGCTTTGGCCAGGGCGATGCGCAAGCTGCCCCAGCCGCCGGTCAAGGAGGTCAGCGCCAAGGCGGGCATGCCCGCGAGCGAAGTCGAGCAGATCCATCGGCATCACATCCTCGGCCAGCAACTGCCGCGCAAGATCGACTGGCACTGCAACCCCGTCGGCTACCTGGAGTGGAACCACGCGTTCAACCGGCACGGCTGGATGGTGCGCCTGGCCGACGCCTTCCGCGCCACCGGCCACGCCAGGCACGCGCGCAAGCTCGATCAGCTCATGCGCTCCTGGATCAGGCAGAACCCCGAGCCGATGGGCCACAACGGCGGGCTGGATCCGGCGTGGGAAACGCTCTCGACGTCGCTGCGGATCAACCGCCCCTGGCCCCACGTGCTCGACGTGGCGCGGCGCAGCGATGCCTTTGCCGACCGCACCCTCGTCAACATGGTGAAGATGATCCACGCCCACGCCGAGCACCTGCTCAATTACTGGGGCCACAACAACTGGTACGTCAGCGAGTCGACGGCCTTGATCACCGCGGGCGTGACGGTGCCGTTTTTCCGCCGCGCTTCGCACTGGATCAAGCAGGGCATGACGCGGCTCGAGCGCGAGATGCAGCGTCAGGTCTTCCCCGACGGTGCCCAGTTCGAGCTTTCGCCCAACTACCACACGATGTGTGCAGAACTGTTCTTCAACGCCCGCCAGCGGGCCCAGTTCCGCGGCCACCGCTTCTCGCGCAGGTACCTGGATCGGCTGACGGCGATGTATGACTACCTCGTGGGCATCACGCGGCCGGAGGGCAGCTACCCGGTGCCCAACGACGCCGGCGGCGCCCTGCCGCGCGGCAACAGCCGCCTGCTCGCCGCCGGCCGCGCGATGCGCCGCGCCGACTGGATCTGGGCGGGCAGCGGCGGCGACGAGGGCAAGCGCCCCGCGCACGTCGGCAGCGTCCACTACGCCGACGCCGGCCATGCCGTGATGCGCAGCGGCTGGCAGGCCGACGACCTCTGGGCGTTCATGGACCTGGGCCAGTTCGGCGCCAGCCACCAGCACGAGGACAAGCTGCACGTCGAGCTCTACGCCCACGGCACACCCTTGCTCGTCGACCCGGGCATCAGCTCCTACCAGGCGGACCCCGTCGTCAGCCACTTCCGCACCAGCACGGCGCACAACACGATCGACATTGACGGGCGCAGCCAGTGGCGCCGCGGCAGCGGGCGGTTCAGGAAGTTCCAGAGCTCCAACCGCGGCCAGGCGACCTGGGCCGCGGGCCAGGGGCTCGACTTCGCCCAGGCGTCCTACGACGAGCCCTACGCCGACCTCGCCTCACACGTCGGCAGCACCGCCAGCGGCAACGACGCCGGGGCCGTGCCGCTGACGGGCATCACCCACACGCGCGCCCTCGTCTTTGTCCGCCCCGACTACTGGCTGATCCTCGACAGCGTCACCGGCCCGGGCACGCACGAGGCCGCCGCCCACTGGCACTTCACGCCCATGCACGTTCGTGTTGACGACGAGGCGGGCGTCATCCGTACCCAGCGCCTGAGCCGGGCCAACCTCGAGCTGATCTGTCGCGGCGACTGGCGGCGGGCGGACAAGCGCATCGTCACCGGGCAGGAGAACCCCGTCCAGGGCTTCATTGCCCTTGACGGCGAGGTCAAGCCCACGCCCTGCGCCGTCGTCTCACGGCGCAAGCGCCTGCCGCTGCACGGCGTCACCGTCGCCATCCCCTTCGCCAGCGGCAGCGAGAGCCACGCCCGCGTCACCACGCGCCCCGTCGGCCAGGGTCGAACCCGCGGCATGCTCATCGACGTGCGCCACGACGACGGCCGCCGCGACCGCTTGCTCTGGCGTCACACCGGCAAGGGCACGCTTGAGGCCGGCGACCTCCGCGCCAACGGCACGCTCGCCGCGGCCCGCTACGATCGCGACAGCCAGCTCCGCTACGTCGGCCTCGTCGACGGCACGTCCCTGCGGTGTCAGGGCACCGGCCTCAAGGGCAAGGCGGGCGATCTCGCGGAACGGGTTCAATCGCCGCGGCAGGCGCCATGACTTCGCCTCGCCACACCCTGGCTCATCCAACGACCGGCAGCGCTGCACGGCGGGCGCGATGCGGGGAGGACAGTAGCCACGAATGAACACGAATAGACACAAATACTGAAATTCAGGCTCCGTCCGAATACGCCTGCACACGGATGCCACTGGTGGCTTGTCCACCAGTGTGCGCCCCGCACCCCCATGCACTGGTGGGCAAGCCACCAGTGGCCCCCCCACCGATGCGGTTTTCGGACCCAGCCTGAGAATTCGTGTTGATTCGTGTTCATTTGTGGCTGGATTTGTCGCGACTCAGGCGATGAAAGGGGTTGGAACACGGGCCATGCGATGGTAGGCTGGGGTGTGAGGCGGTCAGCACCGGGCTGATCGGGAAATGCTGGGATATCTCGGCCTGTCGAGGTAACCGCTGCGGCTCGATCTTGAGCCGGTCGATCACCAGCTGACGACGTCCTGTCCGAAAGCTTTTTGATGACACACTATGAACCCCTGAGGGGTCGCTGGCGATGCGCCGCGGCCGCCGCGGTGTTGTTGAGCCTCGTCGCCGCTCACGCTCAGGCGAGCGATGAAATTCACCTGGATTTCACCGACTACGTCATTGGGGATCAGTTCGAGGAGCTGGTCTTCGACCAAGTCCGCATCACGGCGCAGGACGCCCCCCTCAGCCCCGGGGTCGTTGCCATGTCATCCCAGTTTGGCCTGGGCGTGCAGGGAGGCACCTTTAACGCGATCCTCACCGGCGAGTCCCTTTACTTCGAGTTCCTTGACGCCACACTCACCGATGTGTCCTTTGACTGGGAGCTTGCCAACGGCAGTGCGCACATCACGGCGTTTGACCGCACGGGCCAGATCATCGGACAGGAGTCCGTCTCGGCCTCGGGCAGCCTGCACGTCGGGGTGCTCTTCCCCGGCGAGACCATCGCCGCATTTCGTGTTGAGGGCGCGCTCAATGCCTCGCAATCGATCGGCTCGCTCACCTTCACGCCGCTGACCAATGCCTCCTGGACCGGCGACGCCGACGCCCAGTGGGACAACCCCGGCAACTGGTCGGGCGCGGCGCCGGTGAACTCGACCGTCACGCTAAACCCGCACACCGGGCACACGATCATCGGCCCGTCATCGAGCACGGACCTCGCGGCCCTGATCATCGACGCCGACAACAACGGCGTCACGACGCTCGAGCTTCAGCCCGGCGCGCCCCTCACGGTCGATCGCAACACGACGATCACCGACCGCGGCCGGGTCGCCGGCCAAGGCGAGCTCGTCGCCGACGCCATCGCCAACGCCGGCACCATCGACATGAGCCAGGGCATGCACATCGCGGGCAGCGTCCTGGGTAACTCCGGCCTGCTGTCCGGGTCGGGCACGGTCAACGCCGCCGTCGAGAACACGGGCGAGATCCGCGTCGCCCAGGGGGAGCACCTGGCCTTTACCTTGCACGAGACGCTGGACAACCAGGGCACGATCAACCTCGTCGGCGGCGCGATCGACGCCGCCGGCGGCCTAGGCCACCACGGCGACCTGAACATGACCGGCGGCGCGGCCGAGGTCTTCGGCGACGTCAACGTCACCGCTGGCGGTCGCGTCAACGTCGGCGGCTCAACGACCGCCAGCTTCTTTGGCGACGTCGCGCATGACGGCGAGGCCACCGTCGCCGACGGCTCCACCGCCAGCTTCTTCGGCGACGTCACAGGCAACGGCGCGTTCGCCGGCGAGGGCGTCGTCGAGTTCCTCGGCCAGGTCAGCCCGGGGTCCAGCCCCGGCTCGATGAGCTTTGGCGGCGACGTGCGGCTCAGCGAGGCGACCACCGTCACCATGGAGCTGGCGGGCAACACCCCGGGCGAGGAATACGACCAGCTCGACATCGCCGGCGGTCTGCTGCTGGCCGGCACGCTCGACGTCGTGCTGCTCGATGGCTTTGAGCCCGCCGCGGGCGACGTGTTCAACCTGTTCAGCTTCGGCGCGGCCGAGGGCGCCTTCGCGGAGGTCAATCTCCCCGAGCTCGGCGACAACCTGGCGTGGGACAATCAACTCGCGACGACCGGCGAGCTGTCGGTCATGGCGGAGTTCCTTCTCGGCGACATGAACCTCGACGGCGTGGTGGACACCGGCGACGTGGCGCCGTTCGTCCTGGCGTTAACCGATCCGGAAGCCTACCTGGCCCAGTTCGGCGTGGACGAGGACACGATGATCGCCCTGGGCGACATCAACGGCGATGGCGCCTTCGACACCGGCGACGTGGCGTCGTTCGTGCAATTGCTGGTTGGCGGCGACACGCCGTCATTGCCGGAGCCCGGCACGCTGGCGATGCTGGGCCTGGGCGGACTGCTGGTGCTGCGGCGACGGGGCCTTGCCGGGAGCTCCGGTTGAACGGGCGGTGGGGGCGCGCGACGGAAAGTGCTTGCCACGGCGTTGCGGACCGGCTATGTTGGACGAGGCTGCATTTCTGGCCCGGCCTGCCCACCCGGCGGTCCGACGGAGGCGGTGAATCATGCTCGATTGTCCTGCACATCATCCACATGTGAAACGCCGCCGTCGTGTGGACGGCTGACCCCGTCGGGCGCGGGGGGAAAGGACCACGTCATGCATCCAGGGATGCGGAAGGTCGCGTGCAGCGCGATGCTCGTGCTCGTGCTCGGCCAGGCGGCGTCGGCGAGCCCGTTGATCCTGTTCAGCTTCGACGAGGACGAAGGCCAATTCACCAACGCCCATCGCGACGCGATCCGGCACGCGGCGGATCTCTGGGCGCAGTGGCTGGACCCGGCGTTCGACACCACCATTCTGCTCAGCGCCGAGGCGCGGTGGGACCCGGACCACGACACCGCCTGGGCCAGCGCCGACCACACCTTCTGGAGCGAGATGGACGTCTGGCAGACCACCGGGCAGGCCGCGTTCCGCACCGGCGAGAGCGGGCACATGGGGCGGGTCGGCTACTCCACCACCCGCGACTGGTACACCGGGCTCGACGGCCAGCCGGGCTCCGGCGAAGCGGACATGGTCACCACCACGCTGCATGAGATCGGCCACCTGCTGGGCATGACCAGTTCGTATCGCGGCGGCACGACCTGGGGCTACCATCGCGGGCTCTCCGGGCGCAAGCTCAACCACTTCGACCTGTTCCTGCGCGACATGATGGGCCTGGCGCCGACGACCGGCAACAGCCCGTTCATCGTCGCCGACCCCATCACCTTTGTCGGGCCCGCGGCCACTGCTTATCACGGCCAGCCGGTGCGCATCTTCGCGCCGGACCCCGACCCGGACGAGGGCGAGTTTCCCAACATCGCCCATCCCGTTGAGACCGGCGGCGTGATGACCTACGGCGGGCGCACGCCGTCGCAGCACGGGCTGTTCGATTACGAAGTGGGCATGTTCGAGGACCTGGGCCTGCGCTTCGCGTACCCGACGCAGATGCAGTCGCGCATCCTGTGGCAGGATGGCTGGTTTCAGCACAATGTCTGGCACAACGGCGCCAACTGGGACTGGGGCCTGCCGCCGACCGCGGACGTGGATGTGCACATCCACAAGCATGACCTGTCGATGGATTCCTACTTCATTCACGTGACCAAGCCTGTCGCCGCGCGCGACCTGACCATCCAGGGCAGCACCTTCTCCAATCGGGCGGAGATCCGCATCCTCGGCCAGGGCGAGCTGAACGTGCGCTCGGCGCAGATCGGCACCGGGGGCAGCGGAAACGGCCGAATCTACATCTACGAATTCGAGGGTGACAGCGGCCGGCTCAATGTCGAGCAGGAGCTGAGCGTCGGGCATGGCCGCTTCGGCAGACTCAATGTCTGGAACGGCGGCCGCGCCGCCAGCGCCACGGGCGTGATCGGCCACACCAGCGATGGCTTCGGCCGGGTCGAAATCGCCGGCGAGGGCTCGCGCTGGGACAACCCCGGCGCGTTCACCGCCGCCCTGGCGGGCACCGCCATCCTTGACATCGTCGAGGGCGGCGTGCTCAGCACCGGCCACGCCGCCGTCGCCGCCAGCCCCGGCGCCGCCGCGACCATCGAGCTCAGAGGCACCGACTCGCGATGGCACGCCAGCTCCATCAACATCGCCGGCACCAGCTCCGGCCCCGGCGGCGCGGCCGAGCTCACCGTCGGCAACCACGCCGCCATCCGCGCCGGCACCGTCCGCGCCTGGGCCGGCGGCACGAT
>SKPT01000376.1 GCA_007119405.1 Phycisphaeraceae bacterium | reverse complement strand
CCGCGATGCGCCCGCCCGGGCGCACGAGCAGCTCATCGCCGACGCGCACCTGGTCAACCGGCAGCGTCAGCTCCCGGCCGTCGCGGATGACGCTGGCCTCGTCGGGCTGAAGCTGCATCAGCTCGCGGATCGCCGACGCCGCCGAGCCGCGGGCGCGCGTCTCCAGCCAGCGGCCGAGGCCGATGAACACGAGGATGACGGCCGCGGTCTCGAAGTAGACCGCCGGGTCGCCGGTGACCGTCGCCACCGCGCTGTAGACGAACGCCACGCTCGTGCCCAGCGCCACGAGCGTGTCCATCTCCGCCCGGCCGTGCTTCAGCGCCCGCCAGGCGCCGCGGTAGAAGGGCCAGCCCAGGCCGATCTGCACCGGCGTCGCCAGCACGAGCTGCACCCAGGCCGACCAGTGCGTGTGCCAGCCCATGCCCAGGACCATCACGGCCGCGGCCAGGACGCCGAAGACGATCAGGCGATAGCGCCACGCCCGCGACTCACCGATGGCGCGGGAGCCGGCGCGGGCCTCGGCGGCCAGGGCGTCGACGTCGCGCTCTGTCTCGGCGTCGTAGCCGGCTTCGCGCACGGCCGCGACGAGCGCGTCATCGTCCCCGCCGGGGTCGCGCTCGATCGTGGCGGTATGCGTGGCCAGGTTCACCGTCGCCGCGCGCACGCCGGGGACCTCGGCCAGCTTGCGCTCCACCGCCGCGACGCACGAAGCGCAGTGCATGCCCTCGATGCGCAGCGTGGTCTGCTCGGCCGCGGGACTTGGGTCGTCCTCGTCGTCGTCGGGCTCGGCCTCGTAGCCGGCGTCGCGCACGGCGGCGGCCAGGGCGTCGGCGGTGGTGGCGGGGCCGGTGGTGGCGGGGCCGGTGGCGGGGGCGTGGTCGATGGTGGCGTCCTCGGTTGCCAGGTTAACCGACACCTGATGCACACCGGGCACCGCCGCAAGGGCCTTCTCCACGTGCGCGACGCAGCCGGCGCAGCGCATCCCCTTGACGCGCAGGCGGGTGGTGCGGATGGAGGGATTGTTCATGGCGGTCACCTTGTCAGCTTGTAGATGATGTCCATCAGTTCGTCGAGCTTGGGCTGGTCGTCGCCGTGGCGCACGGCGTCGCGGACGCAGGTGTTCAGGTGGTTCTCGACCACGAGCTTGCCCACGCCGCGCAGGGCCTCGTGCACGGCCGAGATCTGCGTGAGCACGTCGACGCAGTACTTGTCCTGGCGGATCATCCGCTCGACGCCCTCAAGCTGGCCGCGGGCGATGGCCAGGCGTCGCAGGGCCTTGTCGCGTACCTCATCGTTCATGGCGGGTCCTCATACCCATACCCGGTGGGGGTAGGGTAGCTGGGGGGAGCGATCGAGACAAGCATGAAGGCTCGGGATGCCGCCGCCTGGCCCGGGGGGGCAAGCCGTGGCACCGCGGCGGAGGGCGGGCTTGCCGCTTCGCGAGCGCGCCCGGCGGCTCACGCAAGGCCAGATATGGACCTGCGTTACCACCCCCGCCCCGCGGCCGTGGCACCGCGGGGTCGGCGGCTCTACCATCATGCCATGGCTGATGACCTGGACACGACCCTGCCGCCGACCGAGGATGACGCGGCCGAGCGAGCGCCTTCCTGGGCGGCGCTGACCATCGCCCGCGTCGCTCTGCGCTTCAGCCGCTACCCGGCACGCGGGTTGATCGGCGGGCCGATGCGCCAGCGCCTGGCTGAGGCGGGGGGCTACGGCTTCACGGTGCGCACGGCCGACGGCGTCGACCTCGCCGCCTGGTACGCCCCCGCCACCACCAGCGCCACCAGCGCCTCGGACCCCCCCTCCCCCCGGGAGGGGGCAGGGGGAGGGGATGCCCCCGCGGCCGGGGAGCCCGACACCCCCACCGACGCCGCCGCCCGGCCCCTGCCGGTCGTGCTGGCCCACGGCTGGCTGGAGGTCAAGGAGTTTCACCTCAACCACATCCGCGAGCTGAACCGCCTCGGCCACGACGTGATCGCCTTCGACCACCGCGCTCACGGCCAGTCGACCGGGCGGGTGGCCACCTTCGGCGTCCGCGAGCGTCACGACCTCGCGGCCGTCATCGACGCGGCCGTGGAGCGTGGCCTGGTGCGCGACCGCGTCATCACGGTCGGCTTCTCGATGGGCGCCGCCACCGCGTTGCAGCACGCCCCGGACGACGAGCGCATCGCCGGCGTGGTGGCGTACGCCCCGTTCGTCGACCTGCACGCGGCGATCCACAGCTTCCGCGAGATGCTTGCGCCCTGGATCGACGACGCCTGGCTCCAGGCCGGCTTCCAGCGCGCCGCGGCCGAGGCGGGCTTTGATGTCCGCCACGTCGACACGCTCGAGGCGATGGCCCGGCTTCAGGCGCCGGTGCTGATGATCGAAGGCGGGCGCGACCGCAACCTGCCGCCGAAGTGGCACACGCGCAAGCTGGCGGAGGTCAAGCGTCGCGGGACGTTGAAGCTGATCACGATCGACGAGGCGACGCACATGGGCATTTGCCGCCGGCCGCACTGGCCGGGGCTGGACGAGGCGCTGCGCGCGTTCTATGCCGACGTTTGCAGACGATGAGGCGGCGTGACCGGATCGGCCCGAGGGCTGTTGCTACCTTCCGAGCCGCCCGCGGTGCGCCGCGTCGGGGCGGCCAGCGGGGTAGTGGCGCCAAGCGAGCGAAGGGAGGACACCCGAAAATGACTCCCGCCCCTCCTCCCGGTCCCTTTTCGTCCCCTCTAGTGAATTACTTCATTGCAGAGTTCCTGCGAGCCGAGGGCCGATCATGGCGGCAATCGCATCCTACGTGAGAATTGGGTTCATCTCGCTAGTTACAGCAGGGGTCTTCTGGCTGCCTGCTGTCCTTACGGGCCTTGCTGGCGAACAAGTGATCGTGGTACCCTTCATTGCCGGGCTACACCTACTGCCGATTGCTGGCGTGGTCCTCCTCCACCAGTATGTCCTCCGACGGCGATCAGTTATTGGACCACCAGGGCTACTGGAATTGGGAATGTTGTTTGCCATCTGGCTTACAGGACCGTTAGCAGCTGCTGGAGTGGAGACATTCGAAGGCAGTGGCTTCGCAGAGGGTGAACGGGCTCGACAATGGCTTTTAAGGATTCTGATCTTTCCGGTAGCCACCTTGGGGATGGCGCAGTCCTACGCCTGTATTGCCCTGCCGACATGCTCTGCCTATTTATTCATTTACGCCTGGGCGCGAGCTTTAGGGCAACGAGCGTACTGACAAGGTGGAGCCCGGGCCCGGGGCAACGGGGGTCAGGCGGATTCAATTCCGAAGCGCAACACCGGGCAAGGCGAAAAAGGCACCGCGGGCCGCTGCGCCAACGGGAGACCAGTCGAGCTTACGCCCGCGCAGCCGGTCGCGATTGGAATGACCCACGAACTCCGAATCCGTATGTTCAGGCTCGTTGCCCCGGGGCAGGCGGGCATCTCACGAACATCAGGCGACAAAGTCCTTTTACATCGGCGGCGTCGTCGGGGGGGTGGCCCGGGTGGCGTAACACATGACCCGGCGGGCCGGCAGGTGGGCGTTCCCGGGGAGGCTCGGCAGAAAATGTGAAACCGAGGGCTTGGCAGACGCGGCGGCGTGTCGTACAAAGAGAGGCACCCGGGCTCGGGCCCGGAGTTGATGTTCGTCCTTTCGACCCCATCACATCCCGCCATCGCGGCGAAGCGAGGTGCTCAATGAAGCGGAATCACGCGTTTACCCTCATCGAACTGCTGGTGGTGATCTCGATCATCGCGTTGCTGATCGCCATCCTGCTGCCCGCCCTGGGCACGGCGCGGGGCACGGCGCGGGCGATGGCGTGCATGTCGGACATGCGTCAGATGGGCGTGATGTGGCACAACTTCGCGGGCGACCATGGAGATCGCGGGCCCGGGCGGGCGCGGCATGGCAATCAGATCTCCGATGCCGCCAGCTACACCTGGCCGGACATCCTCAACTACCACTTTTTCAACGAATCGAGCCTGGCATGGGGGGTGACGGGACCGATCCAGCGCTTCACCAACCCGGACTGGACGCGGTACGATTATCCGTTCCCGGGCGAGGATCGGATGGTGTGCCAGGAGGTCGGCCGTTGGAATGAGAGCAACGCCGGGCGTGCGGTGCTGGTCAACGCGTTCGCCATCGGAGGCGTGAACTGGCTGGGCCCGCCGCCGCGCGAGGGCAGCATGTGGGGCAGGAGCGCGTCGCACCCGTTCTGGAACGAGGCGGACGGCGGGTGGTACGCGCTGGGCTCGCGCATCAGCGAGTTCCGTCAGCCAAGCACGACGTATCTGCTTTGGGAATCCGCCCAGACCCATGACGATCACAACCGTCACGGCTACGCCTCGCAGGAAGATCACGGTGTCCTCGGCGGCGTGACGCCAGCCAGGCCCTGGTCGCAGAACCGGCGCGTGTTCATGTTCCGGCACGCCGGCCCCAGTGCCAACTTCCTGATGATCGACGGCAGCGTGGACCGGATCAACGCCAACGAGCCCATCAACGTCGACGAGCGGTTCACCTTCTCGGGGCGGAGTTGATCGCCCGGCTCGGCGCTTGGCCGCGACGCCGTGGCGTCGGGGGAGCATGCACCGGCGCGGCTTGGCCGTCGTGTTGCATGCCCTGGCGCGGCCGGCAGGTGGGCGTCCCCGGGGCCCGGGAGAAAATGTGAACGGGGGACTTGGCAAACGCGGCGGTCTGAAAGGGGGCAGCCGGGCCTGGGCTCGGCGTTGGTGCTCGTCATTTCGACCTTATCCGAATCCCCCGCGACGGAGCGAGGTGCCCAATGAAGCGGAATCGCGCGTTTACCCTCATCGAACTGCTGGTGGTGATCTCGATCATCGCGTTGCTGATCTCGATCCTCCTGCCGGCCCTGGGCGCGGCGCGGGGCACGGCGCGGGCGATGAGCTGTATGGCCAACCTGCGTCAGATCGGCGTGGCGTTTCATCAGTTCGCCGGCGAGAACCAGGGGCGCGCGCCGGGGCGGGCGAGGCTGGACACGGACTACCCGGCGCTGTTCACCTGGCCGGACATTCTCAACCGTGAGATCTTCGGGGCGTCGCGCTCGGATCTGGAGCCGATCGGCAACTCGGGCCCGATTCAGCGTTTTCACTCGCCGGAATGGCCGCTCGGCCCCGAGCGGGCCGGCGAGGGTCGGCTGGCATGTCCGGAGCTGGGCCGGCTCTCGGGCGGTGTTTCGGCGCGGGCGTTGCTGGTCAACACGTACGTCATCGGCGGGCCGAACTGGACGGGCTCGGGCACGCCGGCGGGCCACGTGCAGCAGGGCGCGTTCTTCGGCGTGCCGGTGCCCGGGTCGTGGTGGGAGAGCCAGGGCGGGTGGATGGCGCTGGGGTCGCAGATCTCGCAGTTCCGCCAGCCGAGCACGACGTACCTGCTGTGGGAGTCGCGGCGGTTCCATGATGACAGCAACCACCTTAGCCACGTGCCGCACGACGGGCTGGGGGTGGTGACGGGCGTGACGCCCTCCAGCCCATGGTCGCAGACCAGCTATGCGTTCATGTTCCCGCACCCGGGGCTGACGGGCCATTTCCTGATGATCGACGGGAGCGTGGACCGCATCGGCGCTTCGGAGCCGTTGAACGTTCCGGAGCGGTTCCGCTTCTCGGGACGGGACTAACCGCCGGGTCTGGCAGCGGCCGGGTGCACCGTGGGTAGAGCCGGGCGAAAGCCACCGCGAACGTCGGTGGTCCTCGGCACCCGGTGGTGGGTTTACCGGCGTTCGCCGGTAAACCCACCCTACATCAGCGCCGCCACGCGTAAAGTTCACGGCATTGCGTGGCACCCCAGGGCTTGGTTGGGGCTGAAGCCGACCATTCAAAGGTCAACGGCAACGCGTAGAAGAGGGCGCCCGCGCGGCTAGGCGCTTTCGCGGTCGATGATGCGGTACTCCTCGCGTTCGCCGCGGCCGCGGAGGGGGTAATCCTTGCGCAGGGGGAACGCGGGGTAGGCTTCCCAGAGCAGGATGCGGCGCAGGT
Source organism: Phycisphaeraceae bacterium (assembly GCA_007119405.1). The sequence goes on along the minus strand of SKPT01000376.1, from coordinate 1,681 downwards.
CGGGGTGGCCGTCGAAGCGGATGCCGAACATGTCGAAGACCTCGCGCTCGGTCCACTCGGCGCCGGGCCAGAGGTCGCAGACGGAGTCGACGTGGAGGGCGGGGTCGTCAGCGGTGCCGGTGGTGTCGAGGGTGGGCTCGAGCAGGGTCTTGACGAACAGGCGCCGGTTGTGGGTGGTGGAGACGAGGTTGTAGACGACGGCGAAGCGGCCGGCGGGCCCGTCGCCGGTGTCGCCGGCGGGGTAGCGCAGGTAGTCGATGCCGACGATATCGCTGAGGAAATCGTAGGCGCAGGCCGGCTCGTCGCGGAGGAAGCGCATGAGCTCGTGCAGGTGCGTCCTGTCGACGACGAGGGTGGTTTCGCCGCGGAACTCGCTGGCGTAGAACCTGCGGTCGGGGAAGGCCTGCTTGACCAGCGGGAGGGTGGGGTGATCGAGGTTCGGCGCGCTCATGGGGCGGGATTGTAGCAGATCGGTCGGTGTCGCCCGGGGGCCGGTCTGGCGGCGCCTGGCGGGCCGGGGCGGCCGCGGCACGCGGTGTGCAGGTGGCAGCGGTGCGTGGGAAGGAGGCGGCAGCGACATGGCGCTGGATCTGGAGCGGACGTTGTACTTCGCGCGGCGGACGCTGCATGGGCTGGTGTCGCGGCGGAGGGTGTTCGACTACATCTATCACGCCCATGGCTGGGGCGGGGAATCGGTGTCGGGGGCGGCGTCGTCGATGGAGCGGACGCAGGCGATCCGGGCGGCGCTGCCGGAGGTGATCCGGGCGACCGGGGCGCGGGTGATGCTGGACATTCCGTGCGGGGACTGCCACTGGATCCGGCAGGTGGCGCTGCCGGTGGAGCGTTACATCGGGGCGGACATTGTCGAGGCGTTGATCGAGGGCAACCGTCGTCAGTGGGCGGGGCCGGGGCGATCGTTCGTGGTGTGTGACCTGGTGGAGGATCCGCTGCCGGAGGCGGACCTGGTGCTGTGCCGGGACTGCCTGATTCACCTGAGCCTGCGGCTGGCGCGGCGGGCGCTGGAGAACGTTCGTCGCAGCGGGGCGCGGTACCTGCTGGCGACGACGTTCGTCGGGGCGCGGAACCGGCCGATCGTCACGGGGCAGTGGCGGCCGCTGGATCTGTGCCGGGCGCCGTTCGATCTACCGGCGCCGGAGGGGTTGATCAACGAGGCGCACCCGGAGTTTCCCAACAAGGCGCTGGGGCTGTGGCGGCTGCGGAGAGGCGGGGCGCGGAAGGTTCTGCCGCTCGGACCGGTTGTAGGGTGGGTAGAGCGCAGCGAAACCCACCAGTTTCGGGGACGGTCCACGGCCAGCGTGGTGGGTTTCGCTTCGCTCTACCCACCCTACACCGCACACGGCAGCCTTCGGCGTGCTGTGTGGCACCCGGCACGCGGCTGGTACGTCCTGCACGGCCGGGCTCAGATGGCGCGGGCGAGGAAGCATGACCAGGCGTCGGTGTCGTGGGCGGTGGCGTCGAAGCCGGCGTCGCGGAGGAAGCTCAGCCACTGCTCGCGGCTGAACAGGCCGCAGGGGTGGCGGTCGTGCTCGATGCGCACGTCGGGGGCGTCGGGGGGCTGCTTGATGAGGTAGATGAGCAGCAGCTCGAAGACGTCGTCAGCGGGGTCGGGGTCGTGGACGTAGGAGACGTAGCTCAGGGCGAGCTCGTCGTCGACGTGCTG
>SKPT01000373.1 GCA_007119405.1 Phycisphaeraceae bacterium | reverse complement strand
GTCAATGCCCAGGGCCAGGATGTGGCGGGTGGAGGGTTCGGTGGCGGCGGCAGGGGGGGTGGCGGGAGGCGGCGTGGCGGGCGTGGCGGGAGTGGGCTCGTCCCTGAGTCGGGGCATTGTAGGGGCGTTTCCCAACGCGACGAGCGCAGCCTCCGGCCCCCCTCGCCGCGGGAGGACCTGGGGGAGGGGGCGCTCGAATGCCATGCGCGCCGCACGGCAGATGAGGCACGTGTGCCTGAGGTGCCCTGGCCTTGGCTTGCGGCCTCGCCCCCACGTTACGGGCGAAAGCTCACGGCGTTGGGTGCCACGGCTTGACCGCGAAGCGGCAAGCCGTGCGATGCTCGACCAACGCACGGCTTGCCCTTGGGGACAGGCCGCGGCACCCGCCACCGTGGATTGCATCGACTGCAACGCCGCACACCTGAAACGGTCACGCGAGGTGTTGGCAGACACCCTCCCCCAGCCCCTCCCGGGGGGAGGGGGGCAAAGACTCAGCCCCTCCCGGAGTGAGGGGGGCAGGGACTCAGCCTCTCCCGCTGGGCGGGGGCCGGTCTACTTGTGGCCCTCGGGGCCGCGGCCGGTCAGGTACTTGTTCCGCACGGCCGCGGTCAGGTCGATGTCGTTGATGTTCGCCAGCGTGCACAGCCAGGCGAGCACGTCGGCGAACTCCTGCTCCAGATCCTCGCCGCCGGAGGTTGTGCCGCCTTCGCCGGCCGCCTTGTGCAGGGCGGTGGCGAGCTCGCCGACCTCCTCGACGAACCACATGAACGTCGCCGGCGTGCCGCGCGCGGCGTCGGTGGCGTGGTAGCGCTCGCGGATGTGCCGCTGGAGCGCGGCGAGGGTCAGCTCGGGGGGCGGGCTGGGCATGGGCGTAGTGTGGGGATGGGAGGGGCGTCCGGCAAGGCGGGGCATTGCATTCCTGATCCGAATCCTGCTCGGCGATCCGGCGGCGGTTGGCCAGCAATCCCGCCCTTCGCTCGCGGACTCGCTCAGGACGGGCGTGAAGGCGTCGTAAAGCGATTCGAACGAAAGTTGAAACGACGTCCCAGATTCAAATGCAGGACACTTCATCCCTTGAAGGTTTGGCCGATGCTGTGTGAAGCCGGCGGGGACCACTGACAAGCGGAGTCCGCGGAGCTTGTCCGTGCCAGACGCCGTCGCCACAGCAGCGCGGCGGCCAGCACAAGGGCGGTGAGGCTGGCCGGTTCGGGCACGGCCGCGTCGGACTGGACCAGCATCGCCACGAACGGGGCGACGTCGCCGGTGTCGAACACGCCGTCGCCGTTGACATCACCGGCAAGTGCCGGGTCGACGCCGTGCTGGCTCACGTACGCGGCCGGGTCGGTCAGCGCCAGCACGAAGGGCGCTACGTCGCCGGTGTCCACGACGCCGTCGCGGTTCATGTCGCCGACGAGGCCGGGCGTGACGGCGACGCCTTGCGAGGTGTAAAGCGTCTCGACGTAGAGGTCGTCACGCTCGATGGCGAGCACGCCGTCGAACTGCCCGTCCACGCTGGACGCGGCGAGCACCTGGGAGCTTTGGCCGACGATCCCGGCCGGGTCGCCGACGATGTCCACGGCGAGCGTCCCGGCGAGCGTCGCGCTGCCGGTGACGTCGAGCAGGCTGTGGCCTTGCTGGTCGATGGCGACGTTGAGTTCGCCGGCGGCGTGCTGCTGGTAGCTGCCGGCGAGGCTGAGCGTGCCGGGGGCGGGCGCGGCGTCTTCGTCGCGTGCGAGGCCGGCGGTGACGGCCCCGGCGTTGGCGAAGGTGGCGACGGTGATGGCGCCCTCGCCCGAAACGTGGCCGGCTTCGTTGACGTGCAGCGTGTCGTCGGGGAGCAGGTCGAGGTCGGCGGGGTCGTCGAGCGAGCCGACGGACGCGGCGCCGCCGGTGTTGATGCTGAGCGTGGCCTGGTCGTGCCAGAGGTGCAGGTGGTAACCGGCGTGCAGGCGGGCGGCTTGCTCGACGTGGACCTGCCCGATGCCGGCGGGGCTGCTGACCCCGCCGATGCGCATGTCGTCGCGGTTGACCCACGCGGAGCCGGGGTCGCGCACGGTGGCGGTGCCCTGGCCGGTCGGCACGAGGGCGATGGAGGTACCATCGCTTTCGACGAAGCCGGCGTTTTTGATGGTCAACTCGCCGACACCTGCCCAGCCAATGAGCAGACGGGCGTGGAAGCCGGTATCAGGGTCAGCCCTGGCGTCCCAATGCGAACCAGCGCCTTGGATGATCACCTGGTTGGTGGTGCCACCGTCGAAGCCCAGGTAGGCGTGACGCGTGGTCCGCAGATGGCCGCCGTTTTCCACGCGCACCGTTCCCCCGCCGCCGTCAGGATTCTCGGAAGGATCGAGCGGCGGGGGCGACGCGGCGCCACCCAGAAACAGATAGCGTCCTGTCATGCTCGATCCGGCGTCGCGTATGAGCACCGTCCCCTGCGAGCCGCCGGCTCGGCCGATGTGCCAGTCGAAGCCGCGTGCGTAGCCGCCTTGTTCGACGATGATCGACCCCTGCCCACCAGTATGCAGGATCTCGTCACGCAGATAGAAGCCGACGTTGACCTGGGGTCCCGAAGACCACTCGGCGTGCGAGCCGCGCACGACCACGCTGCCCTCGGAGCCTGCGGCGCCACCGACGTCGAACCTGTCGGTAAAGGAACTACCGGTTCGCAGGTAACCGCCGTCCTGGACGAGAATGGTGCCCTGGCCCTTCAGACCGACGGCACCGCGATCGATCCACACGGTCGCCTCGGTTGACTCGGGGTCGCCACTGCCAACGGTCACACTGCCCACGCTGCCGGCGTCGCGGCCGACGACCGTGACCTCGGCGTATCCGCCATCCTCGACGATCAGGATGCCAGTCCCCTGGCCCCCGACGACCACCTCGCCTCGCGCGCCATCGGCGATACCGCCCGGCCACCCGTCCCACTCGCTTCGGCGCACGGTGAGGGTACCGTGGCCCGTCGCCATCGTGCCCAGGATCAACGGGTAGGAGCCACTGCTGACGGCCGAATGGTCAAGCAGCATGGTTCCCGTCCCGGCGTACCCGACGTGGACGGGGGCGAAGCGGTTGAGAAACCCATGCTCGCCGTCAAGCACGAGGTTGCCCGCAGACCCCTCCTCGTCGGCGACGCGCAACTCCGCATCGCCACCGCCGTCGACGCGCAACTGGCCAACCACCCGAAGCGTCGGCGTGCTGGCGGGATCGCCGCTGACAATGGCCCGGTCGGCGTCCGCATCCGAGACGATGAAACGCCGATCCAACATGTCCAGGGTCACGTCACCACTGAGGACGCGCAGGCCCCGGACGCCGAAAATGCTCGGGTTGTCCACCACCGAAGCGGTGTACGTCGCGTCGAGGTCGAACACCGCCGTGTCACCCCAGTTGGGCCAGTCGTCCTGGTCCCAATTGTCCGCGTCACGAAGGTTCCCGCCCTGCGGGTTGATCCAGCGATGAAAAACATCATCGCCCGCCGCCGGTGCGGCGAGCAGCAGCGTGGCGAGCACGCCCGCCAGGCATCGCGATCGCTTGTCCATTTTGCCCCCTTTGTCACATGCGCTGTCGGCGAGGCCGCCCAGTCCGGTGCAGGGCGGCGTACGACTCCACCATACCGGCTTGAATGGAGCAGTTCCAGAAAAAAGTGCGCCGTTCCTGGATGCCACGGGCCTGGGACGGCGCGGCAGGCCTTGGACGCTCCCAAGCCCCGCGTCGCCCCTGGGGCGACGGCTAACGCGCCGCGACCGATCCGTCGGTGCCCTTGACACGCCCCGCGTCCGTCACGTGCTTGATTTCGCCGCCGACGATCGTCACCGCCGCACGGCCCTGCACGCGCCAGCCGTGGAACGGGCAGTTGCGCGCCTTGCTCTTGAACTGGTGCACGTCGATGGTCCACGCCTCGGCCGGATCGATGATCGTCACATCCGCCTCGCCGCCGACGCCGAGCGTGCCCTTGCCCTCGAGCCCGCACAGCTTCGCGGGGTTGACCGTCAACATCGCGAGCATCGTCGGCCAATCGATCGTCCCGGTTTCGATCAGCGCCCTGGCGTACAGCGGCAGGGCGCACTCCAGGCCGATGATCCCGTACGGTGCGGCCGCGAACTCCAGCTCCTTCTCCTCGGCGGTGTGCGGGGCGTGATCGGTCGCCAGCACGGTGATCGTGCCGTCGGCGATGCCCTCGAGCAGGGCCTCGATGTCGCGGCGCTCGCGCAGCGGCGGGTTCATCTTGTGGTTCGTGTCGTAACCCACGCACGCTTCGTCCGTCAGCAGCAGATGGTGCGGCGAAGCCTCCGCGGTGATCGCCGCCCGGCCGAACAGGTCGGCTCTGGCCTGGCGCACCAGCTCCACGCTCCCGCCGGAGGAGAGGTGCTGTACGTGGTAGCGACAGGTGAAGTTCTGATGGCGGTTGAGCAGGATGTCACGCTGGATGATCAGCTCCTCGGCGACGCGTGGCCAGCCGCTCAATCCCAGCCGCGTGGCGATGGGCCCGGCGTTCATCGCCCCCCCGCCAAGCTTCGGGTCCTCGCAGTGCTGCATGAAGACCTTGCCCGTCATGGCGATGTAGCTCAGCGCCTTGGCGCAGACGTCGGCGCGGGCCACGGCCGTGCCGTCGTCCGAAAAGCCCACCGCGCCGTTGCGGGCCATCAGCGCGATCTCCGCCAGCTCCTCGCCGGCGCGGCCCTTGGTCACCGCGCCGACCGGAAAGACGTTGGCCAGCCCGGCCCGCTGGGCCTGGCGATAGACGAAGTCGATGCGCCCTTCGTCGTCCAGCGCCGGAACCGTGTTGGGCATGCAGCAGACGCTGGTGAACCCGCCGGCCACCGCCGCGGCCGCACCGCTGGCGATCGTCTCCTTGTCCTCCTGGCCCGGCTCGCGGAAGTGCACGTGCGGGTCGATCAGCCCCGGGGCGACGATGCAGCCGGCGGCGTCGACGACCGTGTGCCCGGGCCCGGGCTCGCGCGCCGCCTTGCCGAGCTGCGTCACCTCGAGGACGCGGCCATCGTCCAGGACCACGTCCGCCGGCTCGTCGAGCTGGTTCGCCGGGTCGATGACCCGCCCGTTGATGATGGTCAGTCGCGGCATCGGCGACAGTATAAAGCCGCGGCCGGCGGTCCCGGGGAATGGCCCGCTACCTCGGGTGGGTGCCCGCAGCACGCTGAAGGCTGCTGTGTGCGATCAACGGTGGATGGCCGCGGCACACAGCACCCTTCGGGATGCTGTGTGGCCGCCTTCTCACACATGTCCTTACTGGTTGCGATCGCGCTGCTGGCGCAGGCGTTCGAGCTCGCGCCGGCGCGCGGCGACCCGCAGGTCGTGATAGGCGGTCTCATGCTCGGCGTGGGTGGCCATGGTCGCCAGGACGGCGGTGACCAGCCCGTAGCCCAGGCCGGCGAATACCAGCACCAGCGCCAGCAGCAGGCTCGGCTCGCTCATCACCGCTGGCATCGGCCGGTCGGGGCCCGGCCTTGACCCGGGGCACATTTTTGTGGTGCCCGGCCCCCCGCGCGTGCTAAACTCATGCCCATGCCGGGGCTCTGCCCGCCAGTCCGTGTCCTTTGCCTGGCCTTGCTGGTCGCGGCTTTCGCACCGCCGGCCTGGCACGGCAGCCCCGTGCGCGCCCAGGCGGCCCCGGCGATCGGCGGCGTCAGCCTGGAGATCGACCCCCTGGCCCTGGGCCACGCCGGCGCCGTCCGCGCCGGCGACCCGACGCCGCTGCGCGTCACGCTCATCAGCCACAGCCCCACCGCCCGCGACATCATCGTCCGCTGGGTCCACAGCGACCCCGATGGCGACACCGTCCACGCCCAGCGCGGCCCGCTGACGCTCGACGCCCACCGGCGCGAGCCGCTCTGGCTCTACGCCGTGCCCCCGGCGACACGCCCGGCCGGCGGGGCGCGCTCCGCGTGGAGCATCCAGGTCCTGGACGCCGACACCTCCCGCCTGCTCGCCAGCCAGTCCGTCACCGCCCGCTCCTGGCTCGACGCGCGCCAGGCGCTGGTGGGCGTCTTCGGCAGTGCGCCGCTGGGCCTGGAGCCCTACACCCACCGCTTCACCCAGCACGAGGCCATCGCGCTGGTGCGCGGCCTGTCGCTGCCGGAGCTGCCCGATCGCTGGTACGGCCTGGCGTCGTACCAGACGCTGATCTGGACCCGCGACGGCGGCCGACCCGATCACGTGGACCTGACGCTGGACCAGCGCGACGCCCTGCGCCAATGGGTCCGCCGCGGCGGGCACATGGTGATCGTCGTCCCGGCCGTGGGCCAGTGGTGGACCGGCTCGGAGCTGCGCGACCTGTTCCCGGTGCCGGAGGCGAGGCTCAACCGCGTCGAGGCGGTGCCGCCGGCCTGGGCGGGCGTGCCGCAGACCGACAACCCGACGCCCGTCGAGTACGTCAGCTTCGATGTTGAGGGGGCGCGCGGGCTGGCGGGCATCGACGTGCTGCTGCGCGACCGGGAGAACCGCCCGCTCGTCGTGGCCCGACGGGTGGGCTTCGGGCGCGTTACGCTCGTGGGGCTGGACCTGGCGTCGAGCGAGCTGCGGGCGATGGGCTTGCCCAACGGCCGTCACCGCTTGTGGAACGACATCTTCCATTGGCCGGCTCCCGTCTTCGAGCCGGAGGTCGCCCGGGAGCAGATCCAGGCCCAGGAGATGAACCGGCCGGACATGCGCGAGCGCGTGGAGCTGGGGCGTTTCGTGCCCTCGCTGATCGCCATGCGCCACACCGCCGGGCCGGTCCTCGCCGGGGCGGTGCTGCTGTTCGGGCTGTACTGGCTGGTGGCCGGGCCCATCGCTCACGTCGGGCTCAAGCGTCGCAAGCTGGTGCAGCACAGTTGGCTCGCCTTCGTCGCGGTGGTGGTGGTGTTCACCGGCCTGACGTGGGGCGGGGCGATGCTGGTGCGCTCGAATCAGCCGGCCATCGTGCACTTTTCGGTGCTCGACGTCGACGCCAACACCGGGCTCGCGCGGACGCAGAGCTGGCTGTCGCTGTACGTGCCGGATTTCGGCCGGGCCAGCGTCGAGCTCGCGGGCGACGACCCGCTTGCCCGGCACGACCTGCTGGCGAGCCCGGGCTTCGCCGTCGCGGGCGAGTCGGCGGGGTTTCTCGATCCCCAGCCCTATGTCTTCAACGCCGCGGCGCCGCATCGGCTGGACGTGCCCGTGCGCGCCACGGCCAAGCAGTTTCACCTGAACCGCCTCGGCGGGCTCGAGGACCTCGGCCCACTGGCGGCGACGCCGCGCGGGCGCGACCTGCGCATCGCCAGCGCCTGGCCGGCCGGTCGGCTGTCGCACGGCCTGCCGTCGGCGCTGCGCGACGTGCTGATCCTCTACGCCCCGGGCCAGGGCCAGAGCCCGTGGTTGTGGCGGCACGGCCGATGGGAGCCGGGCGAGATCCTCGAGCTCGCCCCGCCCAGCGAGGCGACGCGCCTCGTGCGTCGGCCGCGCGAGTACACCGACGAGCGGCTGTGGAACACGGAGGGCTTTCTCGGCACGCTCATCGGCCAGCGCACGGGGCATCGCTTCACGGACCTGGACCCTTTGCAGATCGCCATGGCCGACAACGAGATCCTCCAGGCGGTGGAGATGCTCAGCTTCTACAGCGCGTTGCCCCCGCCCAACTTCCGCCAGACCGGCCGATTCGGACGCGGCGCCACGGCCTATGACCGCGCCGTCGGCCGGTCGCTGGACATCACCCACCTGACGACGGGACGGCGGCTGATCATCCTCGGCTACCTGCCCGACGCCCCGCTGCCGGCGGAGCTGACGGTCGACGGCCGGTCGCCGGAGGCGAGC
>SKPT01000609.1 GCA_007119405.1 Phycisphaeraceae bacterium | reverse complement strand
GACGCCGCCGCGGTGCATCCGGAGAAGCGCGGCACGAAGGCGGCGGCGGATTACCACCTGACGCTACCGGCCGGCGCGAGCGCGACCGTCAAGCTGCGCCTCTACCCTGCCGACGCCGCCCCGGCCGCGCCGCTGGAGGGCGACTTCGACGCCATCTTCACGCAGCGCATCGCCGAGGCGGACGCCTTCTACGACGGCGTCATCCCGGCCGGGCACAGCGACGAGCAGCGCAACGTCGCCCGGCAGGCGTACGCCGGGCTGCTCTGGACCAAGCAGTTCTACCACTACTCGGTAGCTGACTGGCTCGACGGCGACGCGGGCGAGCCCCCGCCGCCCGAGCAGCGCAAGCACGGCCGCAACAGCGGGTGGCCGCACCTGTTCAACCGCGACATCCTCTCCATGCCCGACAAATGGGAGTACCCGTGGTTCGCCGCGTGGGACTCGGCCTTCCACATGATCCCCTTCGCCGAGATCGACCCGCACTTCGCCAAGGAGCAACTGCTGCTGTTCCTCCGCGAGTGGTACATGCATCCCAACGGGCAGATCCCCGCCTACGAGTTCGACTTCTCCGACGTCAACCCGCCCGTGCACGCCTGGGCGTGCTGGGACGTCTACCGCATGACCGCCACCGACGGCCAGCGCGACACACCGTTCCTCAAACGCGCCTTCCACAAGCTGCTGCTGAACTTCACCTGGTGGGTCAACCGCAAAGACCCGCGCGGCCAGCACCTCTTCGCCGGCGGATTCCTCGGCCTGGACAACATCGGCCTGTTCGACCGCTCCCGACCCCTGCCCGGCGGCGGACACCTCGAGCAGGCCGACGGCACCGCGTGGATGGGCTTCTACTGCGCGATCATGCTCAACATGGCGCTGGAGCTGGCGTCGGACGACCCGGCCTACGAAGACCTCGCCAGCAAGTTCTTCGAGCACTTCGTCGCCATCGCCGACGCCATGAACAACCTCGGCGGCACCGGGCTGTGGAACGAGGCCGACGGGTTCTACTACGACCAGCTCCTGTGCGAGGGCGGGCAGCCGCAGCAGTTGCGCGTCCGCTCACTCGTCGGCATCCTCCCGCTGCTGGCGGTCGACATCCTCGACCACGAGCTGATCGACCGCCTGCCGCGCTTCAAGAAACGCATGAACTGGTTCCTGGAGCATCGCCGCGACCTGTTCGACCAGATCGCCTGCCTGCTCGAAAACCAGAACCACAACGGCCTGCTGCTGGCGATCCCCAGCAAGGAGCGCCTGGAACGATCGCTGCGCTACGTGCTCGACGAGGCCGAGTTCCTCTCGCCCTTCGGCATCCGCTCGCTCTCGGCAGCCTACCGCGACGAGCCCTACGAGCTGCACCTGGCGGGCGAGTCGTTTCAATTGCGCTACGTCCCCGGCGAGTCGGACACCTACATGTTCGGGGGCAACAGCAACTGGCGCGGGCCCGTCTGGTTCCCCATGAACTACCTGATCGTCGAAGCCCTGGAGCGCTACCACGCGTTCTATGGCGATGAGTTCACCGTGGAGTTTCCCACCGGCTCGGGCCACCGCATGACACTCGACCGCGTCGCCGCGGAGCTGTCCTCACGCCTCGCGTCGCTGTTCCTGCCGGATGGCGACAGCGCCCGGCCATGCCATGGCGATGAGCGGCCGTACGCCAACGACCCCGCGTGGCGCGACCTCGTGCTGTTCTACGAATACTTCCACGGCGACACCGGCCGGGGGCTGGGCGCCAGCCACCAGACCGGCTGGACGGCGCTGGTCACCTCGCTGCTGCGGCGCAACGCGCACGCGTGAGATGCTCCGCTGGCCCCCGGAAGCCCGGCCAACCTCATGCAACGCCAGGCACGGGAACACCGAGAGCGAACACCCTGTGATCCACCCCTGCAACCAACTGCCGAGCCTCGCTGCCCCTGCGGCGAATCATCCGCTCCAGGGCTGCTCGGCGCTGGGCGGGCCTTCGTGCAGGAACGCCACGAGCAGGTCGCGGCAGGCGTCGAGGTCCTCGCGGTGGACCATCTCGCAGACGGTGTGGATGTAGCGCGTCGGGCACGAGAGGGTGAACGTGCGCAGCCCGGCCCGGGCGCGCTGCATCGTGCCCGCGTCCGTGCCGCCGCGCGGCAGCACGGAGCGCTGGTGCTTGATCTGGTGCTGCTGGGCCAGCTCCTCGAAGCGGTCGAGCAGCGCCAGGTCGCCGATCGACGCCGAGTCCATCACCGTCAGCGTCGCGCCGGCGGCCTGCTGGGTGACGCGCTGGTCCTCCGGCACGCCGGGCGTGTCCACGCAGAGCGTGGTGTCCAGGGCGATGCCGAAGTCGGCCTCGATGCCGTACGCCGCCGCGCCCGCCCCGCGCAGGCCCACCTCCTCCTGCACGGTGAACACGGCGTGGATCTCGGCGTCGTGGTGCTCCAGGGCCTGCAGCGCCCGGATCAGCAGCCAGCAGGCGACGCGGTTGTCCAGGGCCTGGCCCACGACGGTCCGGCCGACCTGCTCGAAGCTCGAGCGCAGCACGACCATGTCGCCGACGCGCACGAGCTGCTTGACCTCCTCCCCCTCGCGGCCGAGGTCCACGACGAACTCGTGGATCTCCGGGACCTTCTTGCGGTCTTCTTCCGAGGCGATGTGGATCGGCTTGCCGCCCGGGTTCAGCACGCCGACGAGATCCTTCGACGGATCGGCCAGGTCGGGGCAGATGGTGCACAGGCGGGCGAAGAGGTTGCGGTTGTCGAACCCGCCGACCGGGTTGAGCCGGATGAACCCGCGGTCGTCGATGTGGCGGACCATGAACCCGATCTGGTCCATGTGGGCGGCGAGCATGACCTTCGCCGGCGCGGCCGGGCCACCGCCGTCGCGGCGTCGTGGCCGGCGAACAGCGATCAGCGAGCCCAGCGCGTCGACGCGGATTTCGTCGACGTGGTCGGCGATCTCCTGGCGGATGAGCTGGCGGATGCGGTGCTCCCGGCCGGGGATGCCGGGCGTCTGGACGAGCGCTTCAAGCAGTTCCATGGCAGTGAATGTAGCGTTGGGGATTGCCCCAAGGCAAACGTGCCCCTTGTCAGGCAGCGGGTCGTGGCCATAATGGGTCAAGCGATGGATGGTCGCCGCGGGCGAGCGTCGCGCTCCCCCCGTCCAGCGTCACAGGAGAGCCTCCATGCCCAGCCGCGCCCTGATCACCGCCTTCGTCATGACCGCGCTTACGCTGCCCCTGCTCGCCCCGGCCGCCGGCGGCGCCGAGCTGACCGCCTGGAACATCGACCTGGTCGAGACCGAGCCGATGTCCCTGCCCGACGAGGCCGTGGCCGAGCTCGACCCGGTGCGCATCGTCGCCGCCCGCAACGGGCTGTTCTCCGGAAAGGTGATGCTCGCCGGCGAGCAGCTCGAGCACCTGCGCGCCATGGCCGGCGACCTGCACCACGCCGACGACGGCGCGGCCATCGACGCCGACGCCGTCACGCTTCGCTACTCCAAGCAGTGGCGCGACATGTCGAGCTGGTATCGGCCGCACGGCCAGGACATGCTCCGCGACGAGCCAGTCGCCGGGCAGGACACGACCGCGCTGTGGATCACCGTCGCCGTGCCCGCCGACGCCGCGCCGGGCCTCTACCGCGGGCAGGTCATCGTCTCGCATCGGGGCACGCAGCTCGAGGTCGACGTCGAGCTCGAGGTCAGCGACTGGACGCTGCCCGAGCCGCGCCACTACACGACCTACATCGACATGGTGCAGGTGCCCGACACGCTGTCGATGGAGTACGACCTGGAGCTGTGGTCCGACGAGCACTGGGAGCTGATCGGGCGCAGCATGGCCCACATGGCCAAGCTGGGCAACCGCACCGTCTACCTGCCGCTGATCGCCCAGACCAACCTCGGCAACGAGCAGTCGCTGGTGCGCTGGGTGCCCGCCGGCGATGGCAGTTTCACGTTCGACCTGTCGCGGCTTGAGCGCTACCTGGACCTGGCCCGCGAGAAGATGGGCGAGCCGGAGCACATCGTGCTCAACGTCTGGGAGGTCTACCAGGAGCCGGCCGAGAACAAGTGGGACGACGAGTGGTGGGAGGGTCTGAGCGAGCAGCAGCGCGACAACAGCTACTTCCGCGGGCTTTACGAGCGTGGGCAGGCGTTGCGCGAGCATCAGGCCGAGGCCGGCCTCGGGCCGCTGGTGAGCATGCTCGACGGCGGCGAGGTCACGACGGTGCCGCTGCCGGCCTACACCGACCCGATCGACGCCGAGCCCTGGCACGCGCTGTTCGCCCAACTGCGAAGCCTGCTGGCCGAGCGCGGGCTCGAGGACCGCATGGTCCTGGGCATGCTCACCGACTCCTGGCCCGACGAGGACGAGGTCCGGGCCATGCACGAGATCAGCGGTGGGCTGGACTGGGTCTCGCACGCCCACTGGAGCGCCGTGCAGCGCCGCGGCGGCTCGGTGCGCGGCGTCACCGGCATCGCCTTTGAAAGCATGGTCTGGGACGTCGAGTATGCCGACCCCGACGAGCCGCGACGCTACGGCTGGCAGCGCGACGAGATCGTGCTCGCCCACTACCGGATGCGCGGCTACAACGGGTTCTACCCCTCGCGCATGCGCACGGTCGTCGAGTCGAACCTGACCGGCGATCAGCGCGGGCTCGGACGCGTCGGCGCCGACACCTGGTGGGCGCTGCGCGACCGCCGCGGCAACCGCCGCGGCACCGCGGCCGAACGCTACCCCGAGAGCCTGTGGCGGAACCTTGACGTACGCGCCTCGCTGCTGGGGCCGGGCCCGGACGGCCCGGTGCCGACGGCGAGGCTGATGCATCTGCGCGAAGGTTTGCAGGAGGCCGAGGCTCGCCTGTTCATCGAGCAGGCGCTGCTTCAGCGCGGCACGTCGCTGGACGCTCAGCTCGTGGAGCGCGCCGAAGCCATCCTCGACGCCCGCCATCGCGCCGCCTGGGCGGAGAACGGCCAGGACGAGGCCGTACTCGAGGAACTGGGCATCGCCGAGCAGCGCGGCCACCAGCAGGCCAGCCACCTCAACGTCTGGTTCGTCGCCTCCGGCTGGCAGCAGCGCACGCAGGAGCTCTACGACGTCGCCGGCGAGATCGCCAGCGCGCTGGGCCAGGCCCGGGCGCGCTGAGCCTTCAGCGCGATCCGGTCATCCGTGGCGGATCGCCATGAAGCACCGACAAGCCGAAGACGGCCTTGCCAGTGGAGGATTTCTCGTCAAGCAGCGCACCGCCGGGCGGGTTCGTCGTGAAAATGGGTGCCACACAGCATCCCGAAGGGTGCTGTGTGCGAACGTCTTGGGCGGTCCGCACACAGCGCCCTCCGGGACGCTGTGTGGCACCCCAAAATACCGCTCCCACCGGCCTTCGTGAGAAATCCTCCAGTGGGACCGGATGCACCTCAGATTAATAGCAGATGCACGCTACGGTGTGTTGGGTGCCACTGGCGGCTTGTCCGCCAGTGCCTCGGCGCCGCGCACGGCGCGGGTGGTTCGATCGCGCCGCACGCGTAATCTGCACCGTCAACGGGCTGCGGTGCGCCTGGGCACTGGCGGACAAGCCGCCAGTGGCACTCCGGTCATCGAACGCCGCACCCGCTGCTGTTATGAGGTGCATCCCCGTGCGCCGCGCCCAATCACCACCGCCGACGCGCGGCATCCTCGTCGGACGCCGCTGCTGGTCCGTCGACGTCCTGGAAAACCTGCGCACCCTCGGCCAGCAGCGCGCCATCTTCAACGCCGTGATCCACGCCGCCGGGCTCAAGGCGGCGGATCGGCTGCTGGACGTCGGCTACATCCCGGTGCTGCGCGCCCGGGTCAACGGATGAGCGCCGGAAGATTCCGCCGCCCTCACGCCGGCGTCACCTCGTGCACCTTCGCCAGCTCGTCGCGCGTCAGCCCGCCGGCCTCGCCGGCGGCGGCGTTGGCGCGGGCCTGCTCCGGGCTCTTGGCGCCCGGGATCGCCGTGCTCACCGCCTCGTGGCTGAGCACGAACTGCAGCGCCGCCCTGGCCATGTCGCGCCCGTCGCGCTTGAGAAACCGCAGCTTCCCGACGGTCGCCAGCTCGCCCAGGAAACGCTCGCGGGCCTTGCCGTCGTTCCAGCCCTGCCGCACCGTGTCGGTGAAGCGCGTCTCGGCGGTGAACTTGTCCGCCGCCACGCCCCTGGCCAGCGGGCCGCGGATGATCGTGCCGATGTTGTGCTGTTTGCAGTACGGCAGCAGCTCGCGCTCCGGCTCGCGATTCAGCAGGCTGTAATCGAGCTGCACCGTCGCGCAACCGCCGTCTCGGTTGAACCGCTGCACCACGTCCAGGTGATTGGTCGAGATGCCGTACGCCCGGATCTTGCCCGCCTTCCTGAGTGTCTCGAAGGCTTCGAGGAAGACGTCGGGCTCCTGGAGATCGTGGATGTGGCACTGGTAGAGATCGATGCGATCGGTTCTCAGCCGGTGCAGGCTGGCGTCGCAGCAGAGCACGACGTGCAGCGGCGACGTGTACGCCAGCGGGTGACCGGCCCGGCGGGCCCAGTTGCCGACCTTGCTCGCGATGATGATCTGATCGCGCACTGGGGCGAGCACCTGGCCCATGATCTCTTCGCTGAGCCCCGGCGGCACGCCATAGGCGTCGGCGGTGTCGAAAAAGTTCATCCCCGCTTCGTGGGCGGCGCGCAGGGTGGCCTCGGCCGTGGCCTGGTCGACCTCGCCCCACTGCCCGCCGATGCCCCAGGCGCCGAAGCCGACGACCGACACGTCCCACCCCGTCTTGCCGAGCTTGCGGTATTGCATTGGGCTGCTCCTTGAGCCGGATCATTCAAGCCAGCCACGGCAGCGACGAGTTGAGAGTTTATCCCATGGCTGCAGGAACCGTCGCTATGCCGGGGCCCACCGGTGCGGCTTCATGCATTCGAGTCGGCGCCGGGCCCGAAGGTGATCGCGTTCTTGCCCACCCGCTTGGAGCGCATCGCCATCTCGTCGGCCTTGGCGAGCAGCTCGTCGGGCGTCCGGCCGTCCCAGGGGAAGCTCGCCAGGCCGCCGGAGATCGTCAGCGTCCCGGCCGCCTCGTCCAGGAGCTTGGGGAAGCGATGGGAGAGGATCGCCTGCTGGAAGCGGCCGGCAGCGGCGCGGACCGACTCGGGGTGGTGGCTGTCAGGCTGGCGCTTGGCCTCGGCGTCCCAGAAGATGACCGCGAACTCGTCCCCGCCGATGCGCGCGACCACGTCGTGAGCCCGCACGAACGACTGCATCAGGCGAGCGGTCTCGCGCAGGATCTCGTCGCCGGCGGCGTGGCCGTAGCGGTCGTTGTAGCGCTTGAAGTTGTCGATGTCGAACATCAGCAGCGTGACCTGCGAGCGGTCGCGGGCGGCGCGCGTCAGCAACCGCTCGAGGAAGCGGTTGAAGTAGCGGCGGTTCCACACGCCGGTCAGTTCGTCGCGCATCGCCAGCATCTCGAGCTGGCGAAGCTGGTGCTTGAGCGCAAGCCAGCGGGCCAGCCAGGCGGCCCAGGCGTTGAGGTGCTCGGCCGGGGCCGGAGCGTGCAGGACGCCGAACAGGCGATCGCGGTGGCGCACCTCGGCCGCGTCGTGGCCGGTCGGGATCTCGTCGGTGGCGGCGGCGAGCTCCGCCTCGGTCAGGCCGGAGCGGGCGCGCACCAGGCGCACCGCCGTGTCCTCGAGCATGTCGCCGCCGGTGAGCAGGGCGTCGACGAGGTCGACGTCGCCCAGCTCGTCGTCGGCCGGGTCCGCGGGCGTCGGCGGGCGGGTGTCCGGCGAGGCCAGCCGCGGCTCCGGCGGCGTGGGCGCGTGTGGCGGCTGCGGACCGTGGCCGAGCGCCCGGGCCAGGGCGTCACT
>SKPT01000089.1 GCA_007119405.1 Phycisphaeraceae bacterium | reverse complement strand
TTCAATCCATTCGTAGCGGGTGCCACTGACAAGGCCGTCTTCGGCCTTGTCAGTGCGGAGCGACGTGATGGGTCCGCCAGGCCGATCCGCACTGACAAGCTCCGCGGACTCCGCTTGTCAGTGGCACCCCTGGCCGCTACGAATGGATTGAACGCGCTCTAAAAACGGTCACCCGAACCATTCGCACCCACCCTCCCCCAACCCCTCCCGAAGGGAGGGGGGCCGGAAAGCACCCGCAACGCTCCACCCCCGCTCCACCCCCCGTCCTGTCCTTCCTGCCTTGCTCCCCCTCCTCTTCGCGCCCTTCGCCCCTTCGCGGTTCCCCTTTCTGCATTCTGCATTCTGCATTCAATAAACTCCCCCCATGCGTCTCGCCGTCGCCGACCTGCTCGTGATCGTCGCGTACCTGGCGCTTGTCGTGGCGGTGGGCGCGTGGTTCGCCCGCCAGCGTGGCGGCACGGGCGAGTACTTCCGCGGCAGCAAGCGCGTGCCCTGGTGGGCGGCCGGGCTGAGCCTCTACGGCACCGGGCTCAGCGCCCTGACCTTCATCGCCATCCCGGCGCTCGTCTACCGCACCAACTGGGCCTACTTCGTCGGCATGTTCGCCGCCCTCGCGGCCGTGCCCTTCGTCACCCGCTGGTTCATCCCGTTCTATCGCGAGCTGAACATCACGACCGCCTACGAATATCTCGAACTGCGCTTCAACCGCGCGGTGCGGCTGCTGGGCTCGACGATCTTCATCATCTTCCACCTCGGCCGGGCCGCCATCATGCTCGTGCTGCCGGCGCTCGTGCTCGCCGAGGCGGCCGGCCTGCCGCTGTACACCAGCATCGTCGTCATCGGCGTGCTCGCCATCGTCTACACCATGCTCGGCGGCATCGAGGCCGTCATCTGGACCGACGTCATGCAGGTCGTCGTGCTCATCGGCGGGGCGCTCACCGCGTGCCTGATCGCCGTGGCGAGCCTGGACGGCGGGCTGGGCGAGCTCTTCACCGTCGCCCGCGAGCATGACAAGCTCGCCCTCTACAACCCCGGCTTCGACCCCACCGCCGCCGCGCCCGTCCTCTGGGTCATCGTGCTCGGCTACGGCATGAGCCAGTTCAACGCCTACGTCGCCGACCAGTCGCTGGTGCAACGCTACCTCACCACGCGCGACACGCGCAGCGCCCGCCAGGCGCTCTGGCTCGCCGCCGCGGGCGGCATCCCGGTGCAGCTGCTCTTTTACGGCGTTGGCACGGCCATGTTCGTCTTCTACGTCGCCCACCCCCACCTGCTGCCCGAGCTCGCCCACGACGACGCCATCGTCCCCGTGTTCCTCATGCAGCAGTTGCCGCTGGGCCTGGCGGGCCTGGTCATCGCCGGCGTCTTCGCCGCCGGCATGTCCACCATCGACAGCTCGATGAACTCCATCGCCACGTCCATCGTCAACGACTTCTACAAGCCGCTGGCCAGGCGCGCGACCGACCGGCGGCAGATGGTGCTGGCCCGGGCCGCGACGATCGTCGTCGGCGTCGCGGCCATCGCCGGCGCCACGCTCGTCGCCGCGTACGAGGTCCGCGGCCTGCTCGACACGTTCCTTGGCTGGCTGTTCCTCGTCATCGGCGTGCTCGCGGGCCTGTTCGCCCTGGGCACCCTCACGCGGCGCGCCAACAGCGCCGGCACGCTCATCGGCGCCGCCGTGGCCACCGTCGTCGTCCTCAGCGCCGCGCAGTTCTCGCCGCTCAGTGGCTTTCTCAACTCGATCATCGGCTTCGGCACGTGCGTGATCGTCGGCTACGTCGCCAGCGCGCTCACGCCCGGCCCACCACGCGACCTGACGGCGCTGACGATCCACACACGCATCAAGCCGGCACCACCGCCCACGGAGCACGCGGCCCGGGAGATGGCGGCGCCGTAGGCGTCGCCCGCCTGCGCCAAGCGCGGACGCTCACACCTCGACCGTGAAATCAACCGGCCGGCCAAGCTGGTTGTAGAGCTCGCGTCGGCCTTGCTTGTCGGCGTTGGCGACGAACCAGGCATACTCGGCGACCTGCTCGGCGACGTCGCGGGGCACGCAGACCACGCCGTCGCCGTCGGCGATGATCACGTCGCCCGGCCGCACCGTCGCGCCGCCGATGTTGACGTTGACCTGCACCTCGTCGAGCTCGAGCCGGCCGGGGCGGATCGTCTTGGAGATGTAGCGGCTGTAGACGGGCACGCGCTGCTTGATCAGCTCGTCGCTGTCGCGGCAGCCGCCGTTGGTCACCGCGCCGACCGCGCCGCGGGCCATCCACGCCAGCGCGTTCCACGAGCCGATGAACCCCGTGGTGCCGCAGTTCTCGCCGTCGATGACGATGACGTCGCCGCTTTGAACCTGCTCACGGATCGGGCCTTGCGAGATCTTGTAGCCGTCCTTGACCCACTGCCGCCACTGGTCGAAGCTCTCGCCGAGCCGGGGCACGGGCTTGTCGCTGGGGATGAGGCGCACGGTGTGGGCGAGGCCGTAGATCCGGTGGCTGAACGCGTCGATGTCGCGCCACAGCGGGCCGATGTCGCGCGAGACCTGGCCGCGGTCGAAGTAGCCGACACCGTCCATCGCGTCGACGACGTCGGTGACGCGCAAGCCGTGGAACTTCGCGAGCAGTTGCAGGCGGTCGTCGGCCATGGTGGGTTCTCCTGGTTCAGGATGCGCTTGCCTATCGACGGGTCTGGGCGCCGGCCAGGTCGGCACCGGCTTCGAGCACCTCGCGGATCGCCGCCGACAGCCGGGCGATACCTTGGCGGATGTCCGCGACACTCGGCGTGCCGAAGCTCAGGCGGATCGTGTTCGTCGGCACCGGCAGGCGCGGGTCCGGCGGGTAGCAGTACGCCCCGGGCACGTAGAGCACGCCGTGGGCGATCGCCCGCTCAAAGAGCGGGCCGTCGCGGCCGGTGTCGATCGCCTCGGGCAGCGTCAGCCAGACGTACAGCCCGCCGGCCGGCCGGGAAAACCGCACCTGCTCGCCCAGCGCGCCCAGCCCCTCGTCCAGCGCCTCGAGCATCGCGTCGCGCTTGGCGGCGTAGGCCTGGCGCAGCGTGTCGATGTGCTCGGCGAAGTCACCCTGCTCCATGGCCGCAAGCATCACGCGCTGGCTGAGGTTGCTCGTGCCGAAGTCGCGCCCGCCCTTGTTCACGAGCACCGGCTCGACCAGGTCGCGCGGCAGCAGGCCGTAGCCGATCTTCAGCCCCGGGGCGAACGGCTTGGAGAAGGTATGCATCAGCGCCACGTAGGCGTTGTCCGTGTCGTAGGACTTGAGCGAGCGCGGACGCGCCGCGCTGGCCGGGGCGTAGGTCAGCTCCCGGTAGGCCGCGTCCTCGATGAGGATGATCCGATGCCCGGCCCGCCGGCTCCAGCGGCGCACGATGTCCACGAGCTGCGCCCGGCGATCTTCGCTCAGCGTCGCACCCGTCGGGTTCTGGTGATAGGTGCACGCGTAGATGATCTTGACCCGCGACAACTGCCCCACCTTCTCCAGCGCCGCCAGCAGCGCGTCGAGGCGATCGGGGATCAGCCCCTCCTCGTCCATCTCCACCGCCCGCACCTGCGCCCCCATGCCCGGCAGCGCGGACGTGTAGACGAAATAGTCCGGCCAGGCGGCGATGACGATGTCGTCCAGGTCCACCAGCACGTCGGTGACCAGGTGCAGAAGCTGCTGGCTGCCGTTGGTGATGACCACGTCCTCCGCCGAGCCGGGGTACGCCTCGGGCGCCGCGTCGTCCAGGGAGGCGAGATAGCGATGCACGGCGCCCCGCAGCTCGGGCAGGCCCTGCGTCGTGCCGTACTGAAGCGTGACCCGCGCCTGCCGCGCCTCGCCCAGCAGCTCGCCGACGATGCGCCCCACGCGCAACGCCGGCAGCGTCTCGTAGTCGACGAACCCCGCGGCCAGCGAGATCACCTGCGGATTCGACAACGCGTAGGCCAGCATCTCGCTGATCGGCTGCGGCTTCGCCCGTGAGGCACGTCGGCTCAAGGCCATGCGCGGCTGGTCGCTCATCATGCGCCCCTGCTCGTCTCGATCCGCTCAATGATGCTTGTCGTGCTGCGCCCCTCGACCAGCGGCACGAGCACGACCCGGCCCCCGCGCGACTCGACCAGCTCGTGGCCGACCACCTGCTCACGCGTATAGTCGGCGCCCTTGACCAGCAGGTCCGGCTCGATCGCCCGGATCAGCTCGATCGGCGTGTCCTGCTCGAAGAGCACGATGTAGTTGACGCTCTCGAGCTCGCTGAGCACCATCACGCGATCGCCGGCGCGGTTGACCGGCCGGCCGGCGCCCTTCAAGCGCGCGATCGACCCGTCGGTGTTGATCCCGACCACGAGCAGGTCGGCCGCCCGCCGCGCCTGGCGCAGGAACTGGACGTGCCCGGCGTGGAGGATGTCGAAGCAGCCGTTGGTGAACGCGATCCGCCGCCCCGCCTTGCGCAGCGCCGCCAGCTCGGGCAGCAGATGCTCGAGCGACCGCAGCTTGCCCGCCCCGTTGTGGCGCAGCAGCGCCAGCAGCACCTCGTCCAGCTCGATGGGCACGCACCCGAAGCGCTCCACCTCCAGCCCCGCCGCCGTGTTCGCCAGCGCCACCGCCTCCGGCCAATCCGCGCCGTTGGCCCGGGCCGCGGCCAGCATCGCCAGCACCATGTCCCCCGCCCCCGTCACGTCATACACCGCCCGCGCCTCGGTCGGCACCGGGATCGCCCGGCCGTCGGGCCCCAGCAGCAGCGCCCCGTGGCGGTCCAGCGTCATCACCACCGTGCGCAGCGACAACGCCTCGACCAGTTGCCTGGCCATCACCTCCGCGTCGGCGTAAGGGTCCGTCGCGCTGGCCTCCTGCCGCCCTGTCGCCAGCTCCGCCTCGGTGCGGTTGGGCGTCAGGCACGTCGCGCCGCGGTATCGGCCGTAGTCGCTGCACGCCGCCGGGTCCACGATCACCTCCACGCCATGCCTGCCCGCCAGCGCGATCAGCCCCTGGCACAGCCGCTCGTCCAGCACGCCCTTGTCGTAATCCTCCAGGCACAGCATGTCCGCCCCCGCCACCAGCGCCTCGGCGCGGGCCAGCAGCTCGGCCACGGTCGCCTCGGCCAGCGGGCCCTTGCGCTCGTGGTCGACGCGGAACATCTTCTGCGGATGCCGGTGCTGCGCCAGGCCCACGAAGCTCTGCTTGAGCGTCGTCGGCCGATCGTCGACGCTCAGCAGCCCCGTCACGTCGCAGCCGACCTGGGCCAGCTCGCCGCGCAGCCGCTCGCCCGCCTCGTCGCGCCCCACCACGCCCAGCGCCGCGACCTCGCAGCGCAGGGCGATGAGGTTCTGGCACACGTTCGCCGCTCCGCCCGCCTGGTCGGTCTGGCGCTCGATGGCCAGCACCGGCACCGGGGCGTCCGGCGACAGCCGCTCCGCGTTGCCGTAGGTATGCCGATCGAGCATGAAGTCACCCGCCACGACAACGCGCCGCCGGCGCCAGCGATCCACAAGCCCGATCAGCTCACGCGTGCTCGTCACCGGTCACATGACTCCTGCAAGATCCGATCCGTCACTATACACCAGGTGCACCGCCCGGTCCCCATCGGATGAACCGCGAAGGGGCGGTTGTAGGGTGGGTAGAGCGAAGCGAAACCCACCACGTTGGCCGTGGATCCCCGCCGCAACCGGTGGGTTTCGCTTCGCTCTACCCACCCTACACCAGCGCCGCCACGTGATGCTTCACGACGCCGGGCGCCCCGGCTTGACCCGCAGGGCACGCCGTGCCCCCCATCTGCATCTTCTTCGCGGCCTTCGCCACCTTCGCTCCTTCGCGGTTACCCGTCACCCGCGCATCGCTTGAGCATCGCCTCGATCGCCTCGCCGCCGCGGACGAAGCGCACCGCCACCTCCGCGCGCCACACCGGCAGCGGTGGCCGGGCAGCCAGCAGTTGCCGCCACTTGACCCAGTCCTTGCCCGTGGTCACCAGCAGCTCGGCCCCGGCATCGCGGGCCGCGTCGAGGATCCGCCGCACGGCCGGGGGCGAATAGGCGTAATGGTCGCCCAGGGCGTCAAAGCTGACCACCTGCCCCCCGGGGCCGACCGCCTGGGCGAGGCTGCGCTCGAACGCCGCCGGGTTGCCCACGCCGCACGCCCCGGCGACGCGTCGCCCGGCCAGCTCATCGACGGAACGGCGTTCATCGCCATGCCACAGGCACGCCCACCCGTAGGCCGCGTGCGCTGCCGCGGGTGAGCCGGTGAGGCTCCGCAGACGGGCGTCCAGCTCCTGGAGATGAACGTCGCTCACCGCCTCGGCACGGGTGACGATCACCGCGTCGGCCCGGCGCAGCCCCGACACCGGCTCGCGCAGCAAGCCCCTCGGCAGCAAGCGGTTGTAGCCGCTAGGCTGCATCGCGTCCACCAGCACCAGGTCCAGGTCGCGATGCAGCCGGCGATGCTGAAACCCGTCGTCGAGCACGAACACGTCGACCGAATGATCACGGTTCAGCACCCGCCTGGCCCCGGCAGCGCGATCGGCGTTCACCTCGATCGCCACCCGCCCGCCCAGGGCCTCGGCCAGCTCGCGATGCTCGTCCTGGCCGTAGCCCCGCATCAGCACCGCCGGGCGGTGGCCCATCTCCAGCAGCAGCCGGCACAGATGCGCCACCATCGGCGTCTTGCCCGTGCCCCCGGCCGTGATGTTCCCGATGCTGATCACCGGCCGGCCCGCGCGCACCACCCGCTTCCAACCCCGATCGAACAACCCGTTGCGCACCCGCGTCGCCAGCGCGTAGCCGGGCTCCACCACGGCCGCCCCGCCGCGCAGCACCATCGCCACAGGCCCCCGCCGCTCGCCACTCATCACACCATGCAGATCCACGGGTGCCAAGTCTAACCAGGGGGGCGAAGAAGGGGGTTCGGGGATCCGGGATCCGCAGAAGCACAACGCGCCCTCCCCGCCGACCCCCGATTCCGCATTCTGAATTCTGCATTCTGAATTATCATGCCCCCATGCCCCCCACCCCCCTCCGCATCGGCATCATCGGCGGCACGGGCCTCGGCGACGCGCTCGCCAGCCACGACGGCCAGAGCCTCGAGCTCGATACCCCCTTCGGCAAGCCCAGCTCGCCCATCCTCACCACCACCTGGCACGGCCTGGAAATCTTCATCATCCAGCGCCACGGCCCGGGCCACGTGCTCAACCCCACCCACGTGCCCTACCGCGCCAACGTCTTCGCCCTCAAGAGCCTGGGCGTCACCCACGTCCTGGCCTCCGGCGCCACCGGCTCGCTGCGCGAGCCCATCGCCCCGGGCCAGCTCGTGCTCGTGGACCAGGTCATCGACAAAACGTTCCGCCGGCCGGGCACGTTCTACGAGCACGCGGCCGTGCACGTCGAGCTCGCCGAGCCCTTCTGCCCCGTCATGCGCCGCTGGCTGCGTGCGGCCGCGGACCGCCTCGCGCACCAGGGCAGCGACCTGCACGTCCACGACGCCGGCACGTACGTCTGCATGGAGGGCCCCGCGTTCTCCACCCGCGCCGAGTCGCTCATGCACCAGGCCTGGGGCGGCGACCTCATCGGCATGACCGCCATGCCCGAAGCCCGCCTCGCCCGCGAGGCGGAGCTCGCCTACGCCCTCATCGCCATGCCCACCGACTACGACTGCTGGCGGCCCCACCCCGCGGATACCGCCCCGCAAGCGCTCATCGCCGAGATCATCGCCAACCTCCAGCAGGCGGCGCAGAACAACCTCAACCTCATGAAGGCCGCGCTCGCCGACGTATCCCTCCTGCGCAACGAACCCAGCCCCGCCCACGACGCCCTGCAACTGGCGATCTGGACCGACAAATC
>SKPT01000040.1 GCA_007119405.1 Phycisphaeraceae bacterium | reverse complement strand
CGTTGTGGGTTGCGCCAGTGACGTCGCCGCTGGCGTGCGCGTCGGTCACCGAAGCAGCGTTGCTCATCGCTCCGACCAGGCCCCCGACGACCACTGTGCCGCTGACGTGGCCGCTGGCGTGCGAGGCGGTCAGTGAGGCGAATCCGCGCATGACTCCGACCAGGCCGCCGAGTTCCTGATGGCCACTGACGGCGCCGCCGGCGTGGGACGCGGTCACCGAGGCATCAGACTGCATGAGCCCGACCAGGCCACCCACCCGCGAATTGCCGCTGACGGCGCCGCTGGCTTGCGAGGCGGTTACCGAGGCGGCGTTGCTCATCCACCCGACCAGGCCGCCGACGTTCGAGCCTTCGCCGCTGAGCTCGCCGCTGGCGTAAGAACGGCTCACCGAGGCGTGGTTCCACATCGCCCCGACCAGGCCGCCGACGGATTGGTCGCCGCTGACGTCGCCGCCGGCCTGCGAGTCGCTTACCGAGGCGTGATTCAACATCGACCCGACCAGGCCGCCGACCGACAAGCTGCCACTGACGGCGCCGCTGGCTTGTGAGTCGCCTACCGCGGCAAAGTCCCGCATCCGCCCGACCAGGCCGCCGACTTGCCAACTGTGGCTGACGGCACCGCTGACTGCGCCGCTGGCGTGCGAGGCGACGACCGAGGCGTGCCAATCCATCTCTCCGACCAGGCCGCCGACTTGCCGAGTGCCGCTGACGTCGCCGCCGGCGTGCGCGTCGCTCACCGAGGCAAAGCTCCACATCGCTCCGACCAGGCCGCCGACCGACGCGTTGCCACTGACGTTGCCGCTGGCCTGCGAGGCGGTCACCAAGGTATACAGCCGCATCTCCCCGACCAGGCCGCCAATTGACGAGCTGCCATTGACGTCGCCGATGGCGTGCGAATCGATGATCGAAGCGGATTGCCACATCGCCCCGACGAGGCCGCCGACCTGCGTATTGCCGCTGACGTCGCCGCCGGCGTGCGAGGCGGTCACCGAGGCATCGTGCCACATGGCTCCGATCAAGCCGCCGAGGTATTGGTCGCCGCTGACGGCACCGCTGGCGTGCGAATCGCTCACCGAGGCATTGTGGATCAAGAGTCCGACCAGGCCGCCGACGCGCGATTCGCCGCTGACGTCGCCGCTGGCGTGCGAGGCGGTTACTGAGGCATCGTCGACCATTTCGCCGACGAGGCCGCCGATCCGCGAGTTGCCGGTGACGCTGCCGCTGGTTTGCGAGTCGGTCACCGAGGCGGAGTCCCGCATCCAGCCGACCAGGCCGCCGACGTACCAGCCTTCGCCGGTGACGTCGCCACGGGTGTCGATGGCGGTGAGCGATGCCTGCCCGCCCATCCAGCCGGCGAGCATGCCCACGCCACCTTCCCCGAACTGCCACATGGGGGATCCCCTGCCCACGACGCTGCCGCCATCGAGGATCAGCTCGGCCACGTTCGCCTGTCCCGCGAGTGCGCCGAACAGGCCTGCAAACGCCGCCTGCGGCCGGTCAATCGTCAGGCCCGCGATCACGTGGCCGCGCCCGTCCAGCGTTCCGGTGAAGGGTGTGTCGGCGTCGCCTATCGGTGCAAAGCCGGCCCCGGCGTGCCAGTTCGCCGTCGTCGACGCGTCGATGTCCGCCCCCAGCGCGTAGTTGCCGGCCAGGTTCGCCTGCATGGCCTGAAGGTCATCGACGTTGTTGACCAGCATCATCGCCCGCAGGTCGTCACCCGCCGGCGCACTCACCCACGCCCCGTAATCCACCGGCTGGCCGTACCCGCCGGCCGGGTTGTAAAGCACCTCGACCACCCCGCCGGCGTCGAACGCCAACGCCGCGCCGGCCTCGAACACCACCGTGCCCTGCCCGTCAGCCAGCTTGTCGGCGCGCAGCGTCAGCCCGCCGCCGCCGCTGTTGCTCACGGCCACGCCTTGGGCGAACACGATGTCACGGCCGGCGCGCAGCATCAGCGCCACGTCACTGGCCCACGACACATCGGCGGCGATGACGAGGTCCGCCGCGTCGCCGCCGGCGGCGCCGTCGGCGAAGGCCGTGCTCACGCTCACCGGCCCCGCGCCCAGCGCCGCCTCGAGCTCGGCTACGTTCAGCACTGCCGCGCCCGTGCCCGCCTGGCGCATGAACCGGCCGTCCTGCTGCACGATCCCCGCGCTCGGCGCGTCGGCGATCAGCAGCGCCGGCGTCATGTCCGTTGTCTGGGCCTGTTCATGGTCGGCGGGGTCGAAACCCGGCAGGACCGCGTCGAGCAGCAGCCGCGGCTCCAAAGCCTCAAAGCGCGGGTGCGGCTCCCATCTGGCCGCGTCACGTCCACGACCACCGCGCCGTGACCCCGTCCAGACGAGCAGATTGGCCCAAGCCATGATGACACCTCGCTGCCCCGTCGACACGGCGCAGTTCGCGCTTGTGCCCGGGACCACGACGCGTGGTGAAGATGCCCGGGCAGGCGCACAACCCCCATTGATTCGCGACACAAGCACCATCAAAGTACCACGGCCCCCCGCAGCCACAAAGAAGAATATGAGGCCTGATGATCATAAATTTTTTCCGGGGGTCTTCAGCATCCGAGAAGGCTCCGCCCGAACGACTCTGCGGGCTGTCGAGGTTCTACACACCCCTGACGGCCAAGTCACTGAACGCCGGGGTACCCGGCAGCGAGCCTGCTGACGGGTGGTCCTGCGGCTGCTGAGTTTCAAGTTCATTTCCAGAAAAGGCGATATTTCACGCTTGCCCCGCGGGAAGTGGCAGTATAATACGGTCGCATTATCTTTTCATCTCGCGCCGCGACCCGTGGCGGCACAGGACAGGGAGCAGGTCATGACCGCGTCGCTGCCTTGCCGGGTGCGGACCGCCATCGCATGGTGCGTTCTATCTTTGCTCGGATTTGGCACGCTGCCGGGCGCGTTCGCCGGGCCCGTCGCGTTCCAGCTCGATGGCGTGAACCTCGGCGGGATCGACCGCATCGGGGATTTCAGTTGGGGCGAAACGCTCAAGTTCGACTGGGACACGAGCTTTTCCATCGGCGGCATCGTGGGCAAGCAAAACGCGACGGTGATTCCGGAGATCCGCATCCCGATCCCCTTCTCTTCGCCGCTGGTGATCCCCGGCGTCTATGCCGACACGCGCACCGGGGCGCGCTTCTCCGGCAACGTCGCCGGGCAGACCGGCTTCGACATCTTCGCCGAGTTCTCCGCCAGCGGGCTCGCGGCCGACAACCCATTCGACTTCCGCCCGACCGTGAACCCGGTCGTCACGGCCGGGAGCTTCGTCCAACTCGGCACGACGACCGGCTTGCAGAACGCCCCGGGCTTTACGCAGGACCGCGTCGACCTGCCGTCGTTCGATGCCGGGCTCGACTTCTTCTTCGATCTGCAGGTGGACGGCCGGATCGAGGGCGCCCTGTTCCCCGTCATCCCCTACAGCTCCGCGCACATCAGCGAATCGATCAGCGTCCACCAGAGCCTGGCCCACTTCGGCTTCGACCTGGACCCCAAGACCAGCCTCCCGCCGACGCTCACCTTTCTCAAGGACACGTTCATCGAGCACAAGATCGAGTTCCTCGACGATTCGGCCAGCGCGTACACGCATCAGCTCAGGTTCGGCCAGTTCCCCAACGTGCTGGACCTGGGCGAGATCGTGCTCGTCAACCCCTTCGGCATAGACGGGAGCATCCTCGGCGGCACGCAACCCAACATGACCATCAGCACCGACGTCAAGCCAGACGACAACCTCATCGCCTACTCGTTCGAGACCCCGCTGCTGCGTATGGGTTTGGACCTCGACGGCATCGCCGGGTACCTGGCGACCGGGGCGTTCGGCTTTCCCACCTCCACGCTTACCCGCTTCGACGAGAGCATCGACGGCTTCGCCGACATCGCCGTCGAACTGATCGACATCAAGTACGGCGTGGAGCTGGGCTATCGCGAGAGCGTCGAGATCCGCCCCGACTTCCTGGTCGAGCTGAGTTTCGGCGATGGTTACGTCGACGTTCTGACGGCCGAAGGCTATGAGCGGGTCAACAGCTTCACCGGGCTCTGGAGCGACCTGCCCACGTTCGCGCTGCTGGGCGAGGATCCGGTGGAGGTTTCGGTGGAGTTCCTGGACCTGGTCGGCACGCAGACCAAGCAGGGGAACCTGTTCATCACGGACTACCTTCAGTTGAAGGTGCTGGAGCTGGAGTCGCTGACGGTGTTCGACACATTCAGCTTCTCGCTGCCCCCGCTGTACCAGGGCCGGTGGAGCCTGCTGGGTTCGCTGCTGGGCGAGCTGGAGCTGGAGTTGTTCAGCGCCACGCAGGGTTTCGCGATATCCGATGCACTGGCCGGCCTTGGCGGCAGCTTTACACTGCAACCGCTGGAGTTCGTCGACCCGCAACTGCTCTACTGGGCTTCACCGGCCAACGACAGCCCGGGGTTGCTTGACCGCTGGGCCGTGTTCGCCGACCACACCACGCCCGGTTCACTGACGGACAGGATTCTCGTGGTTGGCCGGGGCGACAAGACGACGCTGCACCCGCGCGAGGTGCAGCCGATGACGCTGATCGATGCCGGCAACAACGCCGACCCTGCCATCCGCGCCCGCGAGCTGCACATTGTCGCCGGGTCGGAGATCTACCAGTCCGGCAGACGCCGCTGGGTGCTGGACACCATCCAGAACGACGGGCTGTATTACAGCGACGGGTTCACCGAATTCCAGGCGACCCCTGGCGGATCATCTCTGCTCTACATCGAGGGCAGCGGTGAGATGGTGTTTACGGATCACCTTCGCTTCGCAAGCGGCAGCATAATAGTGCATCGCCGCGGGCACACCATGCGGCTCCAGGGCGTGCAGGGATTGGAGCTGTCCCCTTCGCAATTTTACAACGAGGGTGCGGTCATCTTCGAGGCCACGACGTTGACCTTCCGGAGCATCGGTTATACTTCCTACTCCGGGTCGTACGAGGCCCGGCAAGGATCGGTCATCACGTTCACCGGCGGGCACCACATGCACCGCGGCACGGTTGCCGCCATCGACCCCGGTTCGCAGATCATCCTTCCATCGGGCTCCTTTATCTACCCGATGGTAGGCAGCGGCGGCTATAGCGAGCTACAAGATGCAGATTACGAGAACGCGGTCGGGGGGTTCCTTGCCGCGGGCGGTGGCAGGATCGATATCGCTTCCCCGGTCATCCTCAGGTCGCTTGATTTCGAATCGTACCTGGATGCCTTTGCGAGGAAGGTTTGGCCCATCTGGCGGGTCACGTTCCGGGCCGACGCAGGCGGGGAGATCGAGTTCACCGGTCAGATCGAGCAGGGGGTGGGTGTCTCCACACGGTTCGAGATCGGCGATGGTGGGCAGATGGTGATCCCGGGCATCCGGCTCAGCGGACACAACGGCGATGATGAGTTCCTGAACCCCTATCCGCCTGTACCCGGGCTGGCACCGGGCAGTCTCGTGTTCGATGCACGTGGCTGGCTCAACCCCAAGCTGGCATACCTCGTGCGCGCGATGGCCGCGCAGATGTTCATCGTCGAAAACCACGGCACGTTGAACGTGTTCGGACACAACCCGTTGTACGTCGACGTGTTGTTTGACGAAGGCATATGGGATCCCATGCATGGCGGTGATCGCCGCGCGCTGGCGGGCCTCCGTCCCAACCTGGTCAACACCGGTGAGATCATTGTTCATCCAAACAGCTCGCTTAGCTTCCAGAAGTGGATCGACGAGCGGGACCCCAAGCGCATGACGTTCGACCAGGGCACGTGGACCGTGCTCCCCGGAAGCCGCGTGCATGTTGAAAAGACCAGCATCGACCAGGAACTGGACCTCGCCCAGTGGTACATGGCCATCAACGCATCGAACGTCACGCTCATGGGCGACGCACGGCTCGACTTCCTCAACACCATCGAGGTCAACCGTGGGAGGTTAACGCTTCAGCAGGGCCACGGCTTCATCACCACCGGCGACCTGCTCAACCGCGGCGAGATCCAAATCAAATCCGGCGCAAAGCTCCAGATGCCAGGCGCCCGTCTGACCGTCGACGAGGGCTCGGTCTTTATCGAGGGTACGAGTGGCGCGAGCCTTGTCGGCGCGACGAGCATCGAGGTCATCGGCGGCGCGTTCACCAACGCGCTGGCCGCCGGCCCGGTCACGCTGGGGGGCGACTGGATCGTCCGCGAGAAGTGGCTTGGCGCGGATTCCGAAGGCAATGACATCGTCGCCCCCGCCAGCGTCAGCTTCGGCGACGCCTGGGTCGACGCGATCGCGATCGGTGCCAGCGTCACGCTCGACGGCAGCGAGGCGACGATGGCGCCGCTGACCCGCCTGGCCTCGAACGCCGGCTCCCTCAGCCTCACCGGCGGCAGCGTGCTCGCAATCGAACAGGACCTGCACAACACCGCCACCGGCACACTCAGCGTCCGGCGGGCTGCCCAACTGATCATCGACGGCTCACTGACGAGCGAAGGGGAGTTGATCGTCGGCCCCGAGGGGTATCTTCAGGCCGAGGCCGTGCACCTTCTCGCGGGTTTGGCGACGCTCGACAGTGTGCTCGATACGGCGTACGTGAGCATCAGCGACAACGTCGCCGTCACCGGCTCGACGCTGATCACCGGCTTGTTGAGCAATGCCGGGCAACTCGCGGTCGGCAGCAGCGCGGGCATTATGGAAGTGTTCGGCGGGGTCAACCAGGCCGACACCGGCTCGATCGCCTTCGAGATCCTCGGCCAGGTGGCCGGCGCGAGCTACGACCAGCTTATCCTGCATGCGGACAGCGCGTTCCGCGGCGAACTGCTGCTCAGCTTCGGCGGCGACTTTCAGCCGCGCTTCGGCCGACAGTGGTTGCTCGGCGACGCACGCCAGATGCTCGACGGCAGCAGACGGGCGCAGGTGGACTGGCTGTTCGACGAGATCAACGTCGTGGGCTTGGACCCGCTGACCGCCGACCCGCTCGCCGGCGCCTCGCCGCTGCATGCCCAGGACATGCTGCTGGGGATGTACCTCGACCTGGCCGTGCTGCTGAGCTTCCACGGCGGTTCAGGTGGAGACCTGCTGGTCTACATCGCTCACCTCGTGGGCGACATGAACCTCGACGGGGCTGTCGACACAGGCGACGTCGCCCCGTTCGTGCTGGCGCTGACGGACCCGGCGGCCTACATGGCCCAGTTCGACATCGACGAGGCAGCGCTCATCGCCCTGGGCGACATCAACCAGGACGGCGCCTTCGACACCGGCGACGTGGCGGCGTTCGTGCAGTTGCTCGTCAGCGGCGCCACCGGCGGTTCGCCGGACGTGCCCGAGCCCGGTACGCTGGCCCTGCTGGGGTGGGCGGCAGCGTTGGTGCTGTCGCGTTGGCGTGGGCGCAGATGATCGGCTGGCCGGGTTCGTGTGCTCGTTCGGCTGCCACCCCGTGGTGTGTTCGCAACGCTCCAGTGCGATCCATGTCGACTTTCCGGGCGTCGCGGTGAACTGGCTGGAGCAGGAGCACCCCGGAGCGACCGGGCTGTTTCTGCAAGGCTCGCTCGGTGATGTCAACAGTTGCGTGGTCCACAAGCCGGACCAGGCGTCCCTGCTGGCGCTGAACGTGATCGCCGGCCGCTTCGCCCGCTGCGTGCGCCGCGGCCTTGTGAGCGCCGCGCCGCTGGCCGTGGATCGCGTCGCCGTAGCGGATCGCGAGCATCGCTTCACCCGCCGCGACTTTGCCGCCGCCGATCTGGAGTGCATGAGAGCCGAGGAACCGCACCGTCACGCGCGGCGGCTCGATCGTCGCCTGAGCCTCCCCCGTTTGGACGGGCGCGGGGAATTTGTGGAGGATGGTGCTGCCTCCACCGCAACCCCGGAGCCCGCCAATGGCCAGAAGAACCTACACCGAGCAGTTCAAGCATGACGCCG
>SKPT01000326.1 GCA_007119405.1 Phycisphaeraceae bacterium | reverse complement strand
GTGGGGATCGGGCGCCGGCCAGCGTGCGGCCGGCGGGTCGAGTGTGATACGCATCGCGACCGAAGTTTATAGGATTGGCGGTCGAGCCGAGGCGGCCGGGGGCGGCGGCGGGGGCGAGGCGCGCCGGCCGGGGGCGCTACGCTTGCCTGGCGCGGCCGCTGTGGTTACACTACCGTGCTTGACCGACCCCGGGGGCCCGCATTGCCACGCCAGAGAACCAGCCGACCATGACGATCACCGCCGAGAAGAAACAGTCCCTGGTGCAGGATTTCCGCCGCGAGGAGAAGGACACGGGCTCGCCCGAGGTCCAGATCGCGGTGCTGACGGAGCGCATCAACGGGCTGACCGGGCATATGCGCACGCATCGCAAGGACTTCGCCTCGCGGCGCGGGCTGCTGATGATGGTCTCGAAGCGGAACCGGCTGCTGCGGTACCTGCGGCGGAAGAACCGCCCGGCGTACCTGGAGCTGATCGGCCGGTTGGGGCTGCGCAAGTAGCGCCCTGGCCCGTCGAGGCCGGGGCAACGGCCGGTACCGGCGCTGCGCGGCAGCGGTCGGCGTGTCCGGTTCAGACGTGTTGTTAAGGAAACGGGTTGACGACCACCCGGCTTTGCCAGCCACTGTGCCCGAACGGTTCGGGCGGGGAGCAGACGGCAGTCGACTCGCGGCACCGGCGCTTGAGGGAGCGCGTCGCTGCGGCGAGTCATCTGTCTTCTGCTTCCTTGGCCGGTGGCATCGAGGCCGGCAGGCGTGCGGGCGGAGCGTCCGCGGGCCTGGCGCGTTGGCCCGGTGTGTGACGGCAAGGAAACAGAGTTATGATGTATGCTCGAGTTGAGACGGAAATTGGCGGCCGGACGCTTTCGATCGAGGCGGGCAAGGTCGCCAAGCAGGCCGACGGGTCCGTGGTGGTGCAGTTCGGCGAGACGGTGGTGCTGGGCACGGCAGTGCGCGACAAGCCGCGCGAGGGGATCGACTTCTTCCCGCTGACGGTGGACTACCGCGAGAAGATGAACGCCGCGGGCAAGTTCCCGGGCGGGTTCCGCAAGCGCGAGGGGGCGCCGAACCAGAAAGAGATCCTGACGATGCGGAACATTGACCGGCCGATCCGGCCGATGTTCCCCGCCGGGTTCATGGACGAGGTGCAGATCCAGTGCTGGGTGCTGGCGGCCGACGGGCAGAACGAGCCGGACGTCCTGGCGGGGATCGCGGCGTCGGCGGCGCTGTCGATCTCGTCGATCCCTTTCCAGGGCCCGATCGGCAACATCCGCGTGGGTCGGATCGACGGCGAGCCGATCGTCATGCCCACGGCCGCGCAGGTCGAATACTCGGACCTGGACATGCTCATTGCCGGGCATGACGAGGGGCTGAACATGATCGAGGTTGGCGGGCACGAGCTGCCCGAGGCCGAGGTCACCCAGGCGCTTCAGTTCGGCTTCGAGTATTGCAGGCAGGTGACCGGGCTGATCAAGGACCTGCAAGCGAAGGTGGGCAAGGAGAAGGTCTTTACGCTCGACACGCCGCCGGAGGATGTCGTGGAGCTGGTCAACGGCAAGCTCGCCGAGCCGCTGCGGGCGGCGAAGACGAGCCCGGGGACGAAGCTGGACCGCCAGGAGGCGGTGTCCACGGCGATCGAGCGCTTCCTGAGCACCGAGCTGCCCGAGCCGGCGGAGGACGCGCCGTACATGGTGTGGCGCAACTGGCAGAAGCGGCGCAAGCATGCCTCGAACGCGATCCACGACCTGGAGGAGCGGCTGACGCGCGAGATCATCCGCACCGGGCAGCGGACGGACGGCCGGGCGTTCGACGAGCTGCGCGCGATCACCTGCGAGGTGGGCGTGCTGCCGCGGGTGCACGGTTCGGCGCTGTTCACGCGAGGCGAGACGCAGGCGCTGGTCACGACGACGCTGGGCACGGGGCGCGACGAGCAGATCGTCGACGGCCTGGGCGAGGAGTACGCCGAGAAGTTCTACCTGCACTACAACTTCCCGCCGTTCAGCGTGGGCGAGGCCAAGCGGATCGCCGGGCCGTCGCGGCGGGACATCGGCCACGGGATGCTGGCGCAGAAGGCGCTGCAACCCGTGCTGCCGGACGTCGCCGACTTTCCCTACACGGTGCGCGTGGTCAGCGACATTCTCGAGTCCAACGGCTCGTCGTCGATGGCGTCGGCGTGCGGCGGGACGCTGGCGCTGATGGACGCGGGCGTGCCGATCAAGGCCCCGGTCGCGGGCATCTCCATCGGCATGATCAAGGCCGACGAGCCCGGCCAGGAGGACGTCTACCTCACCGACATCCAGGGCGAGGAGGACCACTTCGGGGACATGGACTTCAAGGTCACGGGCACGCGCAACGGGATCACGTCCATCCAGCTTGACCTGAAGATCAGCCACCTGAGCTTCGAGCAGATCGGCAGGACGCTGGAGCTGGCGAAGAAGAATCGCCTTGAGATCATCGACTTGATCGAGAAGGCGATTCCCTCGCCGCGCGCGTCGATCAGCCAGCACGCGCCGCGGATCCTCTCGACGCGGGTGCACCCGGACAAGATCGGCAAGATCATCGGCCCGGGGGGCAAGATGATCCGCGCCCTCGAGGAAGAGACCGGCGCCAAGATCGAGATCGAGGAGGACGGGACGATCTACATCTCCGCGGTGGGCGCCGGCAAGGCCGAGGCCGCCCTGGAGGAGATCGAGAAGATCGGCGCCGAGGTCAAGGTCGGGCAGGTCTACACCGGCCGGGTCACGTCGGTCAAGGACTTCGGGGCGTTTATCGAGGTGATCCCCGGCCAGGACGGGCTGTGCCATATCTCGGAACTGGCCGACGGTTACGTCAACAAGGTCGAGGACGTGGTCAAGATCGGGGACACGGTGCGGGTGAAGGTGCTGCTGATCGACGAGCAGGGGCGGGTGAAGCTGTCGCGGCGGGCGGCGATGGAGGGCGAGGACGAGAAGGGCGAGGCCAAAGAAAAGGCTTCCGTTTCCGGGAAGAAGTAGTTACCATCGTGGCCGGCCGGGTGCGGCGCCGGGCCGGTTTCCCGCGTCGAGACCCGAAGGGGGTCCTTTCAAGGTAGTCGGCCTGAGCACATGTTGAGTGACCGGCGGGGGGCGGGGGGTTCGTTCGTCTGCATCGGTGGCCCGCCAACGGTCGAGGCAGGAACCGGTCTGTTCCGAGTCATGTCGGTGATGTTCATCTTTTTGGTCTTTGCAATCAGGAGACGGATCATGGGCACGCGCGGCCGCGTCAAGTGGTTCGACCCCAAGAAGGGCTACGGCTTCATCCTGGGCCCCGGGGGGCAGGATGTGTTCGTTCACTACACGCAGATCGAGGGCGAGGGCTTCCGCTCGCTACGCGACGGCGAGACGGTGGACTACGAGCTTGTGGAAGGGGAGAAGGGCCTGCAGGCCCGCACCGTCGCCCGCGTCGAGGCCAACGCCGAGGCGTGAGGGCAAGCGATGTCGGTCGGTCCAGCCGGCGTGGCGACGCGCCGCGGCGCTGTGGCGTGTTGTGGCCGCGTC
This sequence comes from Phycisphaeraceae bacterium, assembly GCA_007119405.1. The sequence goes on along the minus strand of SKPT01000326.1, from coordinate 4,426 downwards.
GCGTCCGCCCCTGCCAGGGTGGGGTTCCAGGGGCCGCATTGGACCCACGGTTCCGCTTCGCTTCACCCGTGGCTACAGCCCTCGGTCCGTTTATGCACTTGAACCGCAGGCGTCACGACCACACTGCGCGGCAATGATGTAGGGTGGGTAGAGCGAAGCGAAACCCACCGGTTGCGGCGGGAATCCACGGCCACCCTGGTGGGTTTCGCTGCGCTCTACCCACCCGACATCAGCGCCGCCACGCGTGAAGTTCACGGCGTTGAGTGGCACCTGAACCGCTACGAATGGATTGCAGGCGATCCAAAACCAGCAGCGATCAGGGATCAGCAATCAGAAATCACCGCTCACCCTCTCCCGGGCACGCGCGGCCGAAGTGCTCCTTGATGAACGCCCGCACCGTTTCGCTGTGCCTGTCGAAGTCGGCGACCAGTTGCTCGGCCGAGCTTCGCCCCTGCTTTTCGTGGTAGTGCAGCCGCCGGGCCAGGTGCGTCAGCTCGTCGGAGCCGGCCTCGGGCAGGAACAGGTCACGCGCGTTGCCGCGCAGCATGCGCAGGCCGTTGATCAGATGCCGGAAGAAGCGGTAGGCCATGCTCAGCTCGGCGTACGCCTTGGGCGAGAGGATGTCGGCGCGGCGCAGCGCCTCCATCGCCAGCGACAGGCGCGGCGAGCGAAGCTGCGGCACCTCGCTGGCGTGATGCACCTGCAACAACTGCACCGCCCCTTCCAGGTCCACCAGCGTGCCGGGGCTGTACTTGGCGTTGGCCCCGCGTCCCTCGGCCAGCTTCTGCTGCTTCTGCCTGGCCCAGAGCTCCCACAGGGCGTCGAGGTCATACGCCCCCTGCTCGTAGACCACCGCGTCGCGGGCGCGCTCGATGTCGTAGCCCAGCCGCGGCTCGCCGGCGATCCAGCGCAGGCGCACCAGGGCGAGGCGCTCGAACGGGTGGGCCGTCTTGCCCATCTCGCCGTCGAGCTTGTAGTAGCGCTCGAAGTGCTCCAGGCTCGTCGCCAGCGGCCCGTCCTTGCCGTACGGCCGCAGGCGCATGTCGACCTCGAAGATGCCCTCGCGCTTGGTGCGGATGAACGCGGCCGTGTCGCGCGCGTGCTGCTCGAAGAACTCGGCGTTGGAGATGCTGCCGCGCTCGCCCCCGGCCGTCCGGCCCGGCGCGGAGTAGAGAAACAGCAGCTCGATGTCCGAGGCGTAGCCCAGCGCCACCCCGCCGAGCTTGCCCAGCCCGCACACCGCGTAATGGGCCTTGTCGTCGCCCGAAGGCGCCGGCGCGTCGCGCATCGGCTGGCCGTATTGCTCCAACAACTCGTGCCAGACGGCTTCGGCGGCGGCGGCGACGAGGTTCTCCGCCAGCGTCGTCAGCCGAAACGCCAGGTCGCGGAAGTCCACCTCGGGCGAGAGGATGTAATCCAGGTCGATCAGGTAGATCTCGCGATCCTTAAAGCGGTTCAGCCGCTCACGCCGCTCGTCGATCGTCTCGGCCCCCGCCAGCGCCTCCTCCAGGCGCAGCGGCAGCGTCTCCATGGGCGGGTAGAAGCGCTCGCCCGCCAGGTGAGGCCCGAGCACCGGCAGCAGCGACTCGTACTGGCCCCGGATGAAGTCCTCCCACAGGTAGTCGCTCGTGCCCAGCAGCCGCGCCAGCTCGTTCATCGCCCGCGGGTCGGTCAGCAGCTCCATCCACTGCTCGTGGCTCTTGCCGCCGTCGTCGTCGCCCAGCAGGTCGTCGATGAGCCGGCCGAAGCGCTGAAGCGCGGCGAACGGGTCCGGCGATTGGCCGAGGAAGTAGGTGAACTGCTTGGTCAGCAGCACGCTCAGGCGCACGCGCTCGACGGTGCGGCGGTCCAGCCGACCCGAGCGGCGCGGGTCGACGACGTCGATCTCGTCGCGGATGCGGCCGTCCGGCTCGTTGCCGATGCGCACCCGGCGGATGTCCAGCCCCCGCAGCGACAGGGCGGTCGCAAGGGTGTAGAGAAACGCCGGCGTGTCCTGCCCGACGATCGTGATGCGCGTCAGGCCCGACGCCGCCGGCTCAATGTCCAGGTCCAGCGGCAGGAGCACGCGCTCCGGCGGGTGGCGCTCGGCGGCCAGACGCTGCGTGACCCATTCGTTGACCAGCTTCTGGGCCTGCTGGCGCGCCGCCTCCTGGCGCTTGTCCAGCAGCCCGATCACCTGCCCCAGCAGCGTCTGGACCCGGTCACGCCACGCCTCGAAGACGACGCCCTCGGCCAGTTGGCCGACGAAATGATCGATGATCACCGCATCCCGGCCCGGGTCGCCCCGGCCCGGGCCGCGCCCGCGCCGGGGCTCGGCCTCGACGGTGAAGATGTCGCCGCTCTCGATGCGAAGACCCGTGGCCGCCAGCACGCCCGTGATCAGCGAAAACTCGTACGGATAGTCGAACGCCAGCACCGTGCACGCCGCCCGCCCGTCGTCCTCCCGCCGCACCAGCGTCGCCACCGGGTGCGACCGACCCAGCGACACCAGGTGCCCGACGTGCTCGGCGACCGTCGCCTCGTCGAAACGCTCGTAGTACTCGGCATCCAGCCGATCCACCAGCCGCCGCACCCGATGCGAATCGACGCCCGGCCAACGCCGCGAAATCACATCCACGTCCACAGCCATGACCTCCCATGGTACGCCGCGGGCGCGACCCGGCAAAGTTCCCGCTAACCCGGATCATTCAGAAAAACCACAGAGACACAGAGAGCACAGAGGTAAGAGTGTTGTTGGCAGGTTCTTGGCGACGCCCTCGACGCGGTCGCCCCGGCGTGCGGCGCGCAGACTGCGCGCCGCAAACCGGTTGCGAAACATCCGTAACTTTCTTTTCCTCAGTGATCTCTCTGCGTCACTGTGCCTCTGTGGTGAAAAATCCGCGCCAAGGGCGCGGAGAGACGAACGCAGGGGCCCGATCGCCTCCGGGTTTCGCTACGCTACTGATGCTGACCGATTCCAACCCCCTCCCGCCGGCAGCGGTCGGGGCAGAGCGTCACCTGCCGCCTTGCGTCAACGCCACGCCGACAACCGGCTGCAACGACGCACGGATGAAACGGTCACCACGGCGCTCGAACGTACGCTCTCCCAACCCCTCCCAGAGGGAGGGGGATATTGCCTGCAACCTTCACCCGAGCCTCGCCATGCCCCTTCGCTGGGTCGCCGCCATCGCCTTCATCTTCCTGATCCTCTTCACCGTGCCGCTGCTGCACGTGGTCATCGACCGCGAGGCCCCGGAGCTGGCCACGTTCCACAGCCTGGCCCTGCCGGGCGAGCGCGAGCTGCACATCCGCGGCCGACTGCTGCGCGACCGCACGCAGGCCTACTACTACCAGATCACCGACGCCGACGATGAGCCGCTGTTTGACGACGCCTTCTTCGGCAGCCACCCGCCGGGGGCGGAGCTGCTGGCGTTCGAGGTACACGTGGTCGCCGACGGGCGACTCGTTGCCGTCACGGCGACGATCGCGCCCGAGGCGGTGCTGATCCTGCACGATTTCGACACGGACGAGGCCTGGCCGGCCAAGGTGGGGCCTTACGAGCCGGCCGAGCCGTGGCTTGACCGTGGCGAGCGCCTGATCGAGCGCTTCAACAGCGCCCGCGACGCGGCGTCGCAGCCGCCGCTGAACCTGTACCGCGGCGACGGGATGCGCCCGCTGCCCATGGCCGAGTAGGGCACCGGCCTCGCGGCGCATCGTCGTCACGCTGCAGGGTGTAGCGAACCCACCACGGACGCGGGAACGTCATCACCGCGACCCCGCCTGCCACGCCTCCACGGCGATGCGCGGCAGCTCGAACAGTTCGTCCGTGCGCGTGTACCAGCCCGAGCCGTGCATCCGCCCGATGAGCTTCAGCGCCTCGGTGCGCACGTGCAGCTTGTCCATGTCGATCAGCTCGTCGTCGATGTGCATCGCCCGCACCTCGCCCAGGATCACCCGGTTGCGCCCGATGTGCAGCGTCGACGCCTCGACGCACTGCATCGCCACCGGCGACTCGGCGATCCGGGGCGGCCAGCCGTCCGCCATCGCCGCGGCCGTCAAACCCGCCTCCGCCAGCTCGTCGACCTCGGCGGGGAAGTCGATGGCCGTGACGTTCATCGGCTCGGCGATTCGCTCGCTGACCAGGTTCACCACGAAGCGGTGATGCCGGCGGATGTTCTCGGCCGTGTCCTTGGGCTCGCCCCGCCGATCGCCCACGCCCAGCGCGATCAGCGGCGGATCGGCGCCCATCGCGTTGAAAAAGCTGAACGGCGCCGCATTGACCTTGCCCGCCGCGTCGTGGCTGGTCACCAACGCGATCGGCCGCGGCTGGCCTGCCTGAAAACTATGTGCCAGCCTCAATGAGAGTCGGTTGGGTGGTTGGTGATTCTATCGCTGGGTCTGCCGGAGCGCAAGCGAGGGGCGCAGCCCCGAGCTGGAGCGGAGGCAG
>SKPT01000002.1 GCA_007119405.1 Phycisphaeraceae bacterium | reverse complement strand
TTGACCTTTGAATGGTCAACTTCACCGGGATCCGGCGCATCGGGGGTGCCACGGCTTGACCGCGAAGCGGCAAGCCGTGCGGTCATCGGCAATCGCACGGCTTGCCCTTCGGGACAAGCCGTGGCACCCCACGACCTGGAGTTAAAGCGACCATTCAAAGGTCAATAAGACCGCGTGGGGGGAGCGGTGTCGTGTGCCGCGGTCAGGCACGGCGAGGCGGACCCCGATTCCTTATGATGAGGCGCGTCGTCCCCGGTGGGGCGACGCGTTTTTTTGGCGCAAGGAACATCGCCCATGGTAGAGTCGGGCTCGCATCCGCCGGTGCGTGCGCTGATCGTCGGGTGCGGCGGGGCGGCGCAGCACTGGATCGAGATCGCCCGCGACGCGGCGGAGATCGAGCTTGTGGGCCTGGTGGACATCGACCGCGACGCGGCGTGCGCGGCGGCGCAGCGCGCCGGGCTGGATGAGCGGCTGGTGCGCGACGGTCTGCCCGAGGCGATCGAGGCCACGCGGCCCGAGGCGGTGTTCGACGTGACGGTGCCCGCGGCGCACCACGAGGTGACGCTCACGGCGCTGGCGGCGGGCTGCCACGTGCTGGGCGAGAAGCCGATGAGCGATCGGCTGGAGCACGCGCGGCAGATGGTCGAGGCGGCGCGGGCCGCCGACCGCCTCTACGCGGTGACGCAGACGCGTCGGCCGGTGCCCGGCATGCTCGCCGTCGCGGGGCTGCTCGGGGCCGGGGGGCTGGGCCGGGTCGAAGAGGTGCACGTGGACTTTTTCCTGGGCCCGCACTTCGGCGGGTTTCGCGAGGAAATGGACCACCCCCTGCTGGCCGACATGGCCATCCACACCTTCGACAACGCCCGGCAACTGACCGGCGGCGAGCCGCGGCGGGTCTACTGCCACAGCTTCAACCCCGAGCGCTCGTGGTATCGCGGCGACGCCTCGGCGGTCGCGGTGTTCGAGATGACCGGGCCGCGCGGCCAGGAAATCGTCTTCAGCTACCGCGCCTCGTGGGCGGCCGAGGGCCAGCCCACGTCGTGGAACGGCGCGTGGCGCGTCGTGGGCAGTGAGGGCACGCTGCGCTTCGACGGCGAGCGCGACATCCGGGTCGAGCGGGTCAGCGAGCCGGACAGCGACTCCGCCGCGGGCGCGTTCTTTCGGCCGACGAGGCAGATGCCGGTGGCGTGCGAGGCGATGGAGCACGAGGGCCGGGAGTATCTCGTCCGCGAGTTCGTGCGATGCCTGCGCACGGGCGAGCGGCCGATGTGCCCGGCGGAGGACAACATCAAGAGCGTGGCGATGGTCAGCGCGGCGATCGAGAGCGCGCGGATGCAGCAGATGGTCGAGGTGCGGTGGTAGGTCCGGCCTGAGCGCAGCGCTGCCGGGGTTTCATGGCTGGGCGGCGAGGTCGACGAGCTGGCCGGCGTGGTCGCCGAGCCAGCGCGACTTGCCGCGGACCATGGCCAGGAAGGGCGCGGCGGGGTAGCGCGAGAACGAGCCGGTGGCGGCGACGGGGATGACGCTCTCGGCGATCAGGGCTTCGATCATCAGCCACGGCAGGGCCTGGCGCTCGGCGTCGGTCAGGGGCTGGCTGCTGACGCGCGCGTAGCCGCGCAGGAAGCGGGCGAAGCGCTCGCCGTCGATCTGGCGAGGCCAGGTGGCCGGGTCCTCCCCGCCGCCGACGATGGAGAACTGGAGGGCGGCGTTGGCGATGTCGATGACGCGGGCGTCGACGCGGGCGGCGTCGAAGTCGATCGCCGCCACGAGCTTGGACCCGCGATAGATCGTGTTGCCCGGGTGCCAGTCGCAGTGGATGGGCTGGCGCGGCCAGGCGGGCAGGCCCAGCTCGTCGACCCGGTCGGCGGCCTGGCGATAGGTCCGCGAGAGCCCGGCGATGAGCTTGTCGGCGGCGGCGTCGGCAAGATGCCCCGGCAACCGCTCGAAAGCCCGGGCCACGCTGTCGGCGCGGTGGTAGGAGCCGGTCGGCGGCTCGTGGGTGGGGCTGAATTGGCGGGTCAGCTCGTGGAGCTGGGCGAGGGTGCGGCCGGCGTCGCGCGTCGCGGCCAGCGAGGCGTCGTAGCCAGTGCCGTGGACGTAGCGGAACAGCTCGTAGATGCAGCCTTCGTACTGGAGCATGGAGTTGTTGCCGCGTCGGGTGCCGATCAGCGCCGGCAGGGGGAAGCCTTTGCGGGCCAGGTGGAGCTGCAACTCGTGGCTGAAGGCGACGCGGTCGATGCCGCCGCGGCCGAGGTGGCGGCGTTTGAGCAGGAAGCGGCCGGTCTCGGCCTTGAGCAGAAGCTTGGGGGCGCGTCGCGAGCCCCGGGGGTAGGCCTTGATGGCCTGGATGGCGCCGAGGTCGTAATGCGACAGGACGATGGCGATCTCGTAGCCCTGGAAGGTGGCGCGCTCGCCGGCGACGGACCCGGAGGCCGAGGCTCCGGGATCGGCGGCGGCGGGGCTGCTTGGCGTGGCGGGGCTGCTTGGCGTGGTGGGCGTGGCGGGGGGGGCGAGGTTGGGGCTGACGATGGCGTCGGGCGTGGTAGGCCCGGGGTCGTCAGGCTCGTGGGGAGCCGGCGCGGGCGAGCCCGGGGGGGTGACCTGCGCTGCGCTGCCTTTGGTCGGGTGCCGGGTCATGTCAGCTCGCGGGCGTCCGCGTCACCGGGGGGTGACGGTACAAAGGGGTCGTTGCGGCCCTTCGCCTCTACTCGACATTCTGGGCCTGTTCCTTGATCCGATCAATAGCGCTCTTGACTTCGACGATGGCCCGGGAGATCGCCGCGTCGTTGCTCTTGGAGGCGATGGTGTTGGCCTCGCGGAGCAGCTCCTGGGCGAGGAAGTCGAGCGTCCGGCCGACCGGGGCGTCCCGGCCGTCCTGCATCACCTGCTCGAACTGCTCGATGTGCCCGGCCATGCGGGTCAGCTCCTCGCAGATGTCGGCGCGGTCGGCGAAGATGGCCACCTCGCGGATCAGGTCGGGCTCGGCGACGTTGAGCTTGGCCTGGGCCATCAGCTCATCGATGCGGCCGCGCAGCCGCTGGTGGTATTCCTGGATCACCTGCGGCGCCCGCTCGCGGATCGTCGCGAGGCGGTGCTCGATCAGGCGGCAGTGCGAGAGCAGCTCGTCGGCCAGGGCAGCGCCTTCCTGGCGGCGCATCTCGTCGAGGCGTGCGCACGCCTGGTCGAGCAGCTCGAAAAGGACCGGCCGGGCGCGGGCGGTGAGCGACTCCTCGTCCTCGCTGGGCTGGAGCACGCCGGGCAGGGCCAGCAGTTGCGTCAGGTCGATGTGCACACTGTGGTCGCTGACCTTGCCCTGGAGGGACTCGAGGTGGCCGAGGTAGGCGAGGACCGCTTCGTCGTTGACGCGGGAGGCGGCGTGGGCGTCGCTGATGCGCAGCTTGACGGTCACGGTCAGCGAGCCGCGGGTCACGCGGTGGCGCAGGCGCGACTCGAGCTCGGCTTCGAGGCCCTGGATGACCTCGGGCAGCCGCATCGCGACCTTGAAATACTTGTTGTTGAGGCTGCGCAGCTCGAGCTGGAGGTGCACCCCATCCACCTGCGTCGACGCTTCGCCAAAGCCCGTCATGGATCGGATCATGCAGGGGGGGTCCTACGGGTCACCGATCCTCGTGGTCCTGGTCGTCGGCGGGCATGGTGGCGTCGGCCGGCTCATCGGCCAACTCCCGGGCGTCGGCATCGGCGTCGTCGGCCTCCTCGTCGGGCTCGTCGCCGAGGATGTGGCGGAGGTCCTCGTCGTCCGTCACGGGTGCCGGGGCGGTCTGCTGCTGCTGCTGGCCGGTGGCGGCGGCGGGTCGGACCTCGGCGCGGATGGCCCAGGTCAGGCCCATGGCCAGCAGGAGGAAGCAGAGGAAGAGGACGACGGTGAACCAGGTCAGCACGTCGCCGGTCTTGGCGCCGAAGGCGGCCATTTCCGAGCCGCCGCCGCCGGCGCCCCCGAAGGCGCCGCTGAGGCCGCCGCCCTTGGGCTTCTGGATGAGGATCACGAGCATCATCACGACGCAGACGATGATGAAGGCGGTGATCAGGGCCGGCACCAGCCAGCCGGGCACGTTGCTCAGGGTCGTCAGCATGTTTCACCTGAAAAGCGATGGATTGTTTCGCTGGCGGGCGTCGGGGCGATGTCCGCCGTGCCCCGCCTCGCCGCCGCCGCGGGGAAAAGACCTATTCTACTTCGCCGCGTCGACGATGGCCAGAAAGTCGTCGATCTTCAGCGACGCGCCGCCGATGAGCCCGCCGTCGATGTCAGGCTGGCCGAAGAGCGTCGCGGCGTTCTCCGGCTTGACGGAGCCGCCGTACTGAATACGGGTGGCCTGGGCGGTCTGATCGCCGTAGATGTGCCCGAGCTGCTCGCGGATCGCGGCGTGGGCGGCTTGGGCGTCGTCGGGGGTGGCGGTCTTGCCGGTGCCGATGGCCCAGACCGGCTCGTAGGCGACGACGACGTCGGCCATCTGCTCGGCGTTGACGCCGGCGAGGCCGTACGCGAGCTGGCCGGCGTTGATGGCGTCGGTCTGGCCGGCCTCACGCTGCTCGAGCGTCTCGCCGATGCAGAGCACGGCCTGGAGCCCGGCGTCGAGGGCGGCGCGGAGCTTGGCGTTGATCAGCAGGTCGCCCTCGCCGATGACGTGCCGTCGCTCGGAGTGCCCCACGAGCACGACGGTGACGCCGACGTCCTTGAGCATCGCCAGCGACACCTCGCCGGTGTAGGCGCCGTCCGGCTGGTGGTAGGCGTCCTGGGCGCCGACCTGGACGTGGGGGTTCTTGCGGCCTTCGACAGCCTCGACGACGTGGGCGAGGTAGGGAAACGCCGGGCAGACGAACACGTCCACCTGCTCGCCGCCACCGAAGCGATCGGCGATGGCCTGGGCCAGGTCCACCGCGTCGCGGCGGTGCAGGTTCATCTTCCAGTTGCCGCCGACGATCGGCTTGCGCTGTGCCAAGGGAGGGTCCTTTCAACGCTGGGGGTGGACGCCACGGCGGCGAGGATAACGGATGACGGCGGCCGGGAAAGTTGAGGGAGTCGGGGAGGTCGAGGAAGTCGAGGAGCGAACGGCTCACTCTTCCCTGACTCCCCTGACTCCCCCGACTTCCCTGACTTCCCCGACTCCCCCCCTGCCCGCGGTCACGCCGGCTGAGCCGGCGGCTGCGTCGCCGAACCCTCGGCCATGACGCGGGCCGCGTTGCGCTCGATGAGCTCGGCGGCGCATCGCTTGACGACGCGGCGCAGCTCCTGGGGCGCGGCCGTGGTGTCGAACTGAAGGCACTTGTGCCCGTGGCGCGACATGGCCCGGGCGCGGAAGCGGTACCAGTGGCTGTCGGTCCGCCGCTTGCGTGTCGCCGGGGGGGTGATCGGCTGGCACAGCACCGCCAGCGGGGCGTAGCAGTCGGCGTTGAGCGCGGCGACAAGCTCACGCTCGGCGTGCACCAGCGTCGCGGCGGTCGGGTCGTTCAGGGGCAGGCAGCGGGTCAGGGTCACGTGATCGTCGGCGCGGCACTGGATCCCCAGGGCCCCCTGGCACGCGGCCGGGAGCATCAGCTCCGGGTCCAGCGTGTGGGTGGCGTGCTCGACCAGGCCCAGCCGACGCAGGCCCGCGACGGCGAGCACGGTGGCGGCGAGGTGGTCGGATTTCGGATTTGGGCTCAGCGGCGCGGTGGTGGCGGCCGCGGTGGTGGCGGGGGCGTCGGCGAGACCGAGCTTGCGTAGGCGGGTGTCGACGTTGCCGCGCAGCGGCACGATCTCCAGGTCCGGGCGGGCGCGGAGCAGTTGGGCGGCGCGTCGGGGGCTGGAGGTGCCCACGGCCGCGCCGCTGGGCAGGGCGTCGATGCTCGCGTAGCCCGCGGCCGAGACGAGGCAGTCGCGCACGTCGGCGCGGGCGGGCACAGCAGCGATCTGGAGCCCCGGCGTCATGCGGGCGGGCAGGTCCTTCAAGCTGTGCACCGCCAGGTCGGCGTCGCCACTGAGCAGGGTCTGCTCCAGGGCGCGGGTGAACAGGCCCTTGCCGCCGGCCTCGGCGAGCGAGCCAGGCCGCTCGTCGCCCTCGGTCACGATCCAGTGGTAGCGGATTTCGAGCTTCGGGTGCAGCTTGGCCAGGGCCCGGCCGACCATCTCCGCCTGGACCCGCGCCAGGCGGCTCTTGCGCGATGCGATCACGATGGGCTTTCGACTACGTCGCAACCGTTTGGCGCTCCTGGTTCGTGCGGGGGCCGGGGCCTCGTCGGCAGATAATATAACGCGGGGGACGTTGCCGTGTAAGCGGAGACGGGATCGATTCTTACGGCAGTGGGGCGCGGGAATCCCGCCGTTGGCTCGCGGACTCGCTCAGGGCCCGTCAGGCGGCGCCGGGGAAGGGGATGCTCGTGCCGGCGATGCGGTGGTAGAGGCTCAGCGTCTGCTCGAGGTGGGCCGAGGCCAGGCGGTTCTCGCGGATCCAGCGTTGGGCGGCGGCGCCCAGGGTCTCGGCGCGCTCGGGGTGCTCGAGAAACTCGAGCATCGCCTGGGTCCATCCCGAGGCGTCGGGCTCGTGGACGACGCGGGCGGTCTCGCCGTCGAGCAGGTAGTCCAGCCAGGGGTCGTCCTGGGCGATGACCACCAGCCCGTGGGCCATGGCCTGGAGGGTAAGGGTGCGTGAGCGGCCGAGCGGCTGGGGCTGGATGAGCACGTCGGCGCGCAGCAGCAACTCGCGGTGGCCGAGGCGGCGGGGGATCATTGAGAGGTTGGGCAGCAGGCCGAGGCGGCTGGCGGCCTGCCAGATCTGGTGCTGGTCCGAGCCCTGGCCATCGAAGAAGAACTGCGAGCCGGGCGAGCGCTGGATGACGCGTCGCAGGGCTTCGAGCAGCGCGCCGTAGCGGGCGTCGAGCCGGCCGTCGCCCGAGACGATCACGCACAGCGGGTCGTCCGGCCGGCGTCGGCGCACCGGCTCGGCGGAGTGGGCGCCGGGGGCGATGGTCTCGAGGCTGTAGCCGTCGTCCACGCGCTCGCGCAGCGCGTCGGCGATGGGCTCGGTGGTGGCCACCAGCGCCGCGTGCTGCGGGCCGAGGCGGCGGGTGACGCGCTCGGCCAGGCGGATGTCCAGGTGCGAGTTGGCGTTGAAGATCGCCGGCCGGCCCAGCCGCCGCGCCAGCGTGGCGCCGCCGGCCCAGAGTCGGCCGTCAAGCACGTGGACGAGGTCCACGTCGAGCCGGGCCAGCGGTCGGGCCAGCCTCTCCAGGCGCAGGCGGTTGAGCAGTCCCCAGCGTGACTCGTGCCAGTAGATGCGTTCGCCGAAGACGCTGGGCTCGTCCAGGGGCAGGTATTGCGGGACGACCTGGGCAACGCGCACCTGCTCGCCGAGCAGGCCGACGACGAGCTGGCGAAAGCTGGGCAACTCCTCGTCGAGCCAGGCGGTGTTGGCGAGCAGGGCGACGTGCATCGCCGTGATGCTAGCGGGCCGGGGTCGGTGAGGGAATCGCGGGACTTGTTTGCCACGGCTCGCTGAGAACGGGTATGAGAAGGCGTGTTGGGGTGCCACACGGCATGCCCGCCAGCGCCCAGGCGCACCGCAGCCCATCTGCCGTGCAAACGGCGTGGGTGCCGCGTGATCGAACCACCCACGCCGCACGCGCCGCCTCGGCACTGGCGGACAAGCCGCCAGTGGCCCCCCGATCATCGAACGCCGCACCCGCTACTCTTATGAGGTGCATCCGTAGAGGCTGACACGAATCCGCCAGATCGTTCCTTGTGCAGGTGGTGACAGCGCAAATCCTTGACCCCGTGGAGCCTGAAGCTGACGGGGTTAGAATCTCTCACGTAACCATTGCTGGATTAATCCCTTAGCAGAAGCATGCCACCGTCGCCGGCGGCGGTGGAGCCTCTGCCTGCACGCCTGTGGAGCCTGCCCTGGAATGCTCGATCACGTCAATGGCACGGAGATTCGCGTCATCGGCCTGTCGCGCAGCGGC
>SKPT01000100.1 GCA_007119405.1 Phycisphaeraceae bacterium | reverse complement strand
GCGTCGCTGAAGTCCGGCGACGTGGACGAGGTCGTGCTCGTCGGCGGCTCGACGCGCATGCCCAAGGTCCAGCAGATCGTCAAGGAGCTGTTCGGCAAGGAGCCGAACAAGAGCATCAACCCGGACGAGGTCGTGGCGGTGGGCGCCGCGATCCAGGGCGGTGTGCTCGAGGGCGACGTCAAGGACGTGCTGCTGCTGGATGTGACGCCCCTGTCGCTGGGCATCGAGACGCTCGGCGGGGTGATGACCAGGCTCATCGAGCGCAACACGACGATCCCGACGGAGAAGAGCGAGGTCTTCTCCACGGCCGCGGACAACCAGACCGAGGTGACGATCCACGTGCTCCAGGGCGAGCGCGAGATGGCCAAGGACAACCGCACGCTGGGCACGTTCAACCTCACCGGCATCGCGCCGGCGCCGCGCGGCCTGCCGCAGATCGAGGTCAGCTTCAAGATCGACGCCAACGGGATCCTGCACGTCTCGGCCAAGGACAAGCAGACGGGCAAGGAGCAGTCGATCGAGATCAAGGGCTCGACGGGCCTGGACGAGGCGGAGATCGAGCGCATGAAGAAGGACGCCGAGGAGCACGCCGAGGAGGACCGCAAGCAGCGCGAGCTGGTGGATCTGCGCAACCAGGCGGAGAGCGTCGTCTACCAGATCCGCAAGCAGCTTGACGAGTATGGCGAGAAGGTCGACGCCGAGACGCGCAGCGGCATCGAGAGCGCGCTGTCCAACGTCGAGGAGAAGGTCAAGGGCGACGACGCCGAGGCGATCAAGCGGGCGCTGGAGGAGCTGAACAAGCAGGCCCAGGAGCTGGGCAAGGCGGTGTACCAGACGGCCGGTCAGCAGGCCGGCGGCGAGGGCAAGCCCGGCGAAGGCGGCGGGGGCGAAGGTGGCGGAGGCGAGGGAGGCGGCGGCGATGACGTGATCGACGCCGAGTACGAGGTCAAGGAGTGAGCGAGGCAACCTGACCTGGCACGACGCGCCGCGGCGCGTCGGGGTCAGTGACGATAAACCAACGCCCGCGCGCGGGAGACCGTGCGCGGGCGTTGTTTGTTTGTCATGGGCGCGCCTGGAAGTTCACGGCGTTTGGTGCCACTCAACGCCGTGAGCTTTACGCGTGGCGGCGCTGATGTAGGGTGGGTCGAGCGCAGCGAAACCCACCACGCTGGCCGTGGATTCCCGCCGCACCCGGTGGATTGCCGCCGCAACTGGTGGGTTTCGCTTCGCTCTACCCACCCTACAACAGCGCCGCGCCCGCATCACTTGCCCTTGAACATCTGCTCGAGGTGGCGCGCCAGGCTCCGCTTACCCGCCCACATCGCCACCCCCAGCGTGGCTTTGCGCAGCATCGGTACCCGGCCGCAGACGATCCCGGCCGCCAGCGCCAGGCCGCTGACCAGGTAGGGGTGCTCCTTGACGAACGCGGGATCGAGCTTCTCGTTGTCGGCCTCCTCGCCGAGCTCGAGCAGGCGGGCCTTGGCGGCGGCGACTTCGTCCACGCCACGGGGCGGGCTGGTTGAGGTCGGGCCGGTGGCCGGGTCCGGCGTGGCGGGGTCGGGCGTGGCGGGGCTCATTTGACCCCCGCTTTCTTGTCGCGGAGCCAGTGGGCGATCACCAGCACCACGAACGCCCCCAGGAGCATCACCGCCCCGAGGACCGCCAGGGCCCCGGCCGCGCCCAGCGGCCGGGCGAGGAGCACATACAGCGCCGCGACGAAGAGCCCCGCGGCCGTCAGGGCGAACGCCGCGGCGATGATCAGCAGCAGCACCGCCGCCACGAGTCGGAACGTGGCGCGCTTGGCGGCGCGGCCCTCGGCCTCGAGCAGGTCCAGCGTGCGGACGATGAACTGGGACAGCGACTTCAAGTCGAATGGGCCCTTTCCGGTCGGCGTTCGGCTCCGCGAAGCCGCAGGCGGCTAGCGCCGGCCGAAGATCATGCCGAAGACCAAGCCCGCGACGAAGGCGCCGGCGACGACGGCCATGGGGCGTTCTTCGACGTAGTTGTGGAACTGCTCCATGGAGGATTCGACCTGGGCCCGGGCGCGGTCCTGGAACTGCTGGGCCGAGTCCCGGCCGCGCTGCACCAGCGTCTGGGCCAGCTCGCGCAGGTCGTCCTGGATCTTGTGCATGTCGGCCTTGAGGGCCTCCATCTCGTCGTGCAGCTCGTCGTTGGTGCGGTTTTCCTCTGCCACGGTCAGCCTCCAGTTTCCAGAATAGGGGGATGTAGATTTTTAGGCGCGGTGACGGGCTGGTTCAATCTTCTTGTTCATCCGGGTCGGCGTCCGAGGCCCGGACGACGCCCAGCGGCGGGGGCCGGCGCGGCCGCTGGTAGCCCGTCACGCCCCGGCGGGACTCGCGCACGAACTGCGCCAACTGGGCGCACAGCGGGTCGTCGCCGAGCTGCCCTTCGATGAGGCGAGCCGCCTCCAGTCGCCCGTGCTGCTGGCGGTAGAGGAGGTCGAAGGCGCGTTTGAGCGGACGGATGTGCTCGCGCAGCCCGGCGCGGCGCAGGCCCACGAGGTTCAGCCCGCCGACGCGCCGGGTGGTGTAGCAGATGCAGAACGGCGGCATGTCCATCGACACGCCCTCGTTGCCCGAGATCAGCGCCAGCCGGCCCACGCGGCAGAACTGGTGCACCACCGCGCTGCCCGAGAGCATGGCCTGGTCGTGGACCTGGACGTGGCCGGCGACCAGGGAGTTGTTCACCAGGGTCACGCGGTTGCCCAGGCGTGAGTCGTGACCGACGTGGGCGTTGACCATCAGGTAGTTGCTGTCGCCGATGGTGGTCGGCTGCTCGCCGGTGGCGCGGTGGACGGTGACCGCCTCGCGAAAGACGTTGTCGTCGCCGATGAGCACGCCGGCGCCCGCGGTGGCGGGGTCGAACTTGAAGTCCTGCCCCGCGTAGCCCAGGCACACGCCCGGGTAGAGCCGGTTGCGCGCCCCGAGCGTCAGCGGGCCCTGGAGAAAGACCTGGGCGATCAGGCGGGTGCCGGCGCCGATCCTTATCGGGCCGTGCAGCACGCAGCCCGGGCCGATCTCCACGTCGGCGGCGAGCTCGACTTCGTCCTCGATGATGGCCGTGGGATGAATCCTGGCCACGGGCGTGCTCCTGCGGGGCGGTGCGTTGGGCCGGTATCATAGGAGATGCCGCGGAGCCTGCCTGCCATGACGAGCCTCTCAACGCAACCGCTGCACGTCGAGGACCTGGGCCGACTCGGCTACGGCCCGGCGCTGGCGTACCAGCGGCAGGTCAACGAGGCGGTCATCGCCGGCGACCGCCCCGCGACGCTGCTGCTCGTCGAGCACGAGCCGGTCATCACCGTCACCCGCCGGCCCGGGGCCCGGGACCACGTCCTGGTGTCGCGCGATCGGCTGGCCCGGCTGGGCATCGAAGTGCACGAAACCGATCGCGGCGGCGACGTGACCTACCACGGCCCGGGGCAGCTCGTGGCCTATCCGATCCTCAGACTCGCCCCGCACCGGCTCAATCTCAGCACCTACATGCGCCTGCTCGAGCAGGTGGTCATCGACACGCTGGCCGCCTGGGGCGTCGCCGCGTTCCGCGTGCACCGGTGCACCGGCGTGTGGGTCAGCCAGGGACAGGCGCCGGCCGACACCGCCGCCTGCGACGCCACCGCGCCGCGGGCGAAAATCTGCGCCATGGGTGTGCGCATCCGCCGCAACACGACGATGCACGGCCTGGCGCTGAACGTATCGCCGGCCATGGAGCACTTCCAGACGATCGTTCCCTGCGGCATCGCCGAGCAGGGCGTCACGAGCCTGGCGCAACGGCTCGGCGAGGCGACGCCGACGATGGACGAGGTCAAGACGGAGCTGGTGCGCACGATGCGGGCGGCGCTGACGTCCTGGCCCGAATCACGCCGAAGCACCACAGAGGCACAGAGAGCACAGAGGTAAGCCGATAAACCGCGAAGGAGCGAAGAAACGCGAAGTTGCGAAGATAGGGGGGTTAGACGAAGTGGCTCTTCTTCGCGCCCTTCGCCCGCTTCGCTTCTTCGCGGTTATTCAGAGGCCCTTTTTGTCAGTGCTCTCTCTGTGCCTCTGTGGCGACTAATCCGGACCAGGCGGGATCCAGGGAGCGCGGGGCGGCGTGGGTGATCGCCCCGGCGCGGCGACGTCGTTCACCCTTGCGCGTGCAACAGCTCCGCCAGCGGTGAGGCGTCGACCAGGGCCGGGTCGAAGTCGAAGCGGTCGTGGAAGGCATGTCTGGGCACGGGATCCTTGAGGAAATGGGCGAAGCGGCTGCGCTCGATGGGCACGTCCAGTGCGCCGGCGACGTCGGCACGCACCAGGCACCGGGCGGGGTTGGATTCGTCGACGGCCTCGAAGCCGAAGTGCCCGCGGTAGAGCCGGAGGTGGTGGCCGGGCACGGCGCAGAGCAGGTCGGTCGCGCCGTGGTGCACGGCCAGGAAGAAGGCTTGGTGCAGCAGCTCGTAGAGCGCGGAGCTGGAGCGGGTCGAGCCCTGGCGGCGGTCGGCGAAGAGGTCGACGGCGACGAGGCGGCGGCCGGCGCTGCGCCAGGCGTGGAGCCGGTTGGCGAAGGCGTGGTCCAGCGGCAGGCCGCGCTCGCTGTCGGCGATGGCGGTGAGCGTGGTGGCGGTCAGGCCGCGCAGCCGGCCGACGAACACGGTGGCATGGGGGCCGACGGCTTCGGGGCGGGTGTGGAGGCCGAGGCGGTTGCGGGCGATCCGGCCGGCGGCGACGTAGTTGCGGTAGACCAGTCGCCAGGCGTCGAGCACGTCGTCGAGCGAGCGTGCCGGGGCCACGTGCAGACCGCTGCGCGGCACCTCGGCGCCGGGCATGACGGCAGTGGGGTCGTCAAGGGCATGGAGCTGCCTGGAGATGCCCGGACGCATGGCGAGCCTTTCCTGGTTCCCAGCCCCGGCCATGCCCGTTCAGATCGGCACAATTGCCGGCCGGCTTGACGCGCGTCGCCGGCTGGGCGGCGGAAAGCGGAGCGTCGTGTCGCCGGCTATCTTGTGAGGATGCAGGAGCCGGCGCGCTCACGTGTCGTTGACCCCGACGAGCCGGAGGGACAAGTCCCGGCCACCGTCGCCGTGCCGCTGCGCCGGCTGATCCCGCTGATCGGCGCTCCGCTGCTGGCGGTGTTGGTCTACTTCATGCTGCCCGAGGCGATGGGCGAGCTGCCCCGCCGATCGGTGGCGATCTTCATCATTGCCGCGATGTGGTGGGCGACCGAGGCCATCCCGCTCTATGCCACGTCGCTGTGCCTGATCGGCTTGCAGGTGCTGCTGCTGGCCGAGCATGGCGGTTTCGCGCCCGAGGGCGACCTGAGCTTCCAGCAGTTCTTCGCGCCCTTCGCCTCGCCGGTGATCATCCTGTTCATGGGCGGGTTCCTGCTGGCCAGCGCGGTGACCAAGCACGGGCTGGACCGGGCGATCGCGGCGCGGGTGCTGTCGCGCTTCACCAGCGGGCCGCTGCTGCTGATCTACGGGGTGATGGGCATCACGGCGTTCTTCTCGATGTGGATGTCCAACACGGCGACCAGCGCGATGATGGTCGCCATCGTCGCGCCGCTGCTCAAGGGCATCAGCGACGAGGAGGGGGGCCATCGGTTCGCCACCGCGATCGTGCTGGCGGTGCCGCTGGGGGCGAACATCGGGGGCATCGGCACGCCGATCGGCTCGCCGCCCAACGCCGTGGCGCTGGCGGCGCTGCGCGGGGCCGGGTTCGAGATGACGTTCCTGCAATGGATGCTCGTGGGGGTGCCGCTGCTGGTGCTGCTGCTGGCGGTGGCGGGGCTGCTGCTGTTCAAGCTGATGCCTCCGGCCGGCGGGCTCGTGCTGCCGCGACTGCGCGAGCGGGCGGCCGTGCCGTGGCGCGGGAAGGTGACGCTGGGCATCCTCATGCTGACGATCGTGCTGTGGCTGACGGGCGGGTGGACGGGCATCCCCGACGCCGTCGTCGCCCTGATCGCCGCGGCGCTGCTCACGGCGCTGGGCATGCTCAGCCGCAGCGACGTCGACTCGATCGACTGGAACATTCTCATCCTCATGTGGGGGGGCCTGGCGCTGGGCAACGCCATGACGCTCACCGGCCTCGTCGACGTCATCACCGAACTGCCGCTGGCGGAGCTGCGCGGCTTCTGGCTGAGCCTTGCCGTCGTGATCCTCGCCGTCGGCCTGTCCACCTTCATGAGCAACACGGCCGCCGCCAACCTCATCATCCCCATCGCCATGGCCATCGGCGCCACCCAGGCCCTGCAACTGGCCCTGCTCACCGCCCTGGCGTGCTCGTTCGCCATGGCCCTGCCCATTTCCACCCCGCCCAACGCCATCGCCTTCGCCACCGGCCGGCTGCCCGCGGCCACGCTGCTGCGCGTCGGCGGGCTGATCTCCATCGTGTGCATCATCGTGCTGCTGGCGGGCTATCAGATCGTCCTGCCCCTGGTGCTCGGGCGGTGAGTGTAATACGGACTGTACTTGAAGCGCAGGCGTCACGACCACGCGGCGCGGCATTGATGTAGGGTGGGTAGAGCGAAGCGAAACCCACCTTGCCTCGAGCGCCAGTCATGCCCGGGTCACGCTGGGCAGCAGCGTCTCGAGTTGGTCGATCCATTGATCGAGCACGTCGAACGCGGCCTGGATCGGCTCGGGCCGGGTGATGTCGATGCCGAAGCGGGCGAAGCGCGGCATGGGCGGCTCGGCGCCGCCGCTGGCGAGCAGGTCGAGGTAGCGTTCGGCCGCGGGGGCGCCCTCGTCGATGACCTGCCGCGCCAGCGCGTGGGCGGCGGCGATGCCCAGGGCGTAGGTGAAGGTGTAGAAGTTTTTGGTGATGTGGGTGGGGAACGCCGCCCAGACGATGCCGGTGCGGGCCGACTCAAAGTCCACCTCGCCGCCGTAGCCCTCGGCGAACAGATCGGCCATGGTCTGGTTCATCACGTCGGCGGTGACCGGCTGGTGGTGCTCGACGCGGCCATGGATCCGCTGCTCGAACAAGCCCAGCAGCGGCATGGTGAACAGGTAGCGGTGGAAGTTGGCCATCGCCTCCTCGGCGATCGCCAGGCGCAGCGCCGGGTCGCTGTGGGTCTGGAACAGGTGATGGCGGAGCAGCGCCTGGTGGAAGATCGCCGCCGTCTCGCCCGGGAACTGGCCGTAGGCCGTGCGGTGCATGCGCTGCTGGTGCTTGTGCGTCAGGTGCCCGTGCATCGCGTGGCCGAGCTCGTGGGCGAGCGTGCTGACGGCCGAGAGCGTGCCGTGGTAGTTGACGAAGACGTAGGGGTGGCCGGCGGGGTCGGTGGAGCAGAACGCGCCCATGCGCTTGCCGCGGTTGGGATAGACGTCGACCCAGCGCTGCTGGCGGCAGCCGCGCGTCAGCGTCTGGACGTATTCGTCGCCGAGCGGGGCCAGCGCGGCGGCGATCCAGTCGATGGCCTGGTCGAGCTCGACGTAGGGCACGCTGCTGTTGAGCGGGGCGAGGATGTCCCAGGGATGCAGCGTCTCGACATTGAGCGCCTCGCGGCGCAGGCGCCAATAGCGCTGCCAGACGCCGAGGTTGGCGCGGAAGGTGTCCATGAGGTTGTCGAAGCCGTTGCGCGGCAGCTCGTGGCGGTGCATGGCGGCGTCGAGGCTCGTGGCGTGGCCGCGCACGCGCGCGGTGAAGACGATCTGCTTGATCGACGCCGTGACCGTGTTGGCCAGCGTGTGGCGATGCGCCAGCAGCGTGTCGTGGTAGTTGGTCCACGCGCTGCGGCGCAGTTCGCGGTCGGCGTCGGATTCCAGCCGGCGCACGGTGCCGACGGTCAGCTCGTGGCGCTGGCCGTGGCGATCGATGGCGTCGGGGTAGCGCAGGTCGGTGTTGACCAGCACGCCGTGGGTCGCCTCCGCGGTGGCGAAGGGGTCGGAGGCCAGGCCGAGCACGGCTTCGAGCTCGTCGCTGAGCACGTGCGGGGCGTGGTGGGCGAGCTTGTCGAAAAGCCGGGTGTACGCCGCCAGCGCCGGCTCGC
>SKPT01000157.1 GCA_007119405.1 Phycisphaeraceae bacterium | reverse complement strand
GCGGGCTCGAGGCGTGGCGCGAGGCGGGGCTGGCGACCGTCCGCGGCCGGGGCGCGATCTCGCTGGAGCGGCAGGTGCGCATCGGGGCCGGCTCGCTCGTGCTGCTGGGCGCGGCGCTGGGCTGGCTGGTGCATCCCGGGTTCTACGGGCTCGCGGCGTTCGTCGGCGCCGGGCTCGTTTTCGCCGGCGTGACCGATTACTGCGGCATGGCGATGGTGCTGGCGAAAATGCCGTGGAACCGGCGGCCGCGGCAGTGCCAGGCAAGCCCCACGCCGGCCGCCGGCGGCACCGCGTGACATTCCGCGGTGGGCACGGTCTCGCTTCGCCCATCGCACAACGGCAGCGGGGTTGAGCAGCCATGTACCTGCACCAACGATTCGTGCCCGGTTTGGCCATCGCGTCGTACATCGTCGGCGACGAGTCGACCGGGCGGGCGGCCGTGGTCGACCCGACGCGCGACGTCGAGCCCTACATCACCGCGGCCGATGAGCAGGGCCTGCGCATCACCGACATCCTCGAGACGCACGTGCACGCCGACTACGTCAGCGGCTCGCGCGAGCTCAAGGCCAGGTTTGACGGCGTCGGCGTGACCATCCACGCCTCGGGCGCCGGCGGTGCGGCGTGGACGCCGGCCTACGCCGACCGCGTCGTGCATCACCGCGACGAGGTGGCCCTGGGCCAAGTCCGGCTCAAGGCCCTGCACACGCCCGGGCACACGCCTGAGCACCTGAGCTGGGCCGTCTACGACGACAGCCGCGCCAGCGACGAGCCCTGGCTCGTGCTCACCGGCGATTTCCTGTTCGTCGCCGACGTCGGCCGCCCGGACCTGCTCGGCCCCGAGGCGCAGCGCGAGCTGGCCCATCAGCTCTACGCCAGCGTGTTCGACCGGCTGGACACGCTGCCGGACTACGTCGAGGTGTACCCCGGCCACGGCGCCGGGTCGCTGTGCGGCAAGGCCATGAGCCGGCGGATGAGCTCGACACTGGGCTACGAGCGCCGTTTCAACGCCGCGCTGCAATGGGCGGGCGAGAAGCAGTGGACGGCTTCGCTGCTTCAGGGAATGCCGCCGGCGCCGCCCTACTTTGCGCGGATGAAGCGGGTTAACCGCGACGGCCCGCCGGTGCTCGGGCCGGTGCTGCCCGGCGGGCGGGCGCTGGAGCCGGCCCAGGTGCGCGAGCAGATCGAGACCGGCGCCCAGGTGCTCGACGTGCGAAGCAAGGAGGCGTTTGCCGGCGGGCACGTGCCCGGGGCGGTGCACATCGCCCTGGATGACAACCTCGCAACGTGGGCCGGGTGGGTGTTGTCGGACGAGCGGCCGATCGTGCTCGTGCTCGACCAGCCGGCGCAGCGCGAGCAGGCGGTCACCCAGCTCGTGCGCGTCGGACTGGATGACGTCCGCGGCCATCTGGCGGGGGGCATCGATGCGTGGCAGACGGCCGGGTTCGCCGTGGCGCACGTTCAGACCGTCTCGGCGCCGGAACTGGCGGCGCGGCTGGCGGCGTCGGACAATGGCGACCGGCCGGTGGTCGTCGACGTGCGCACCGAGGCCGAGTGGCACAGCGGCCACGTGCCCGGATCGATGTCGATTCACGCCGGCCAGATCGAGCAGCGGATCGACGAGCTGCCCACCGATCGCCCCATCGCCGTGATGTGCGGCAGCGGACAGCGGGCGTCGGTGGCCGCCTCACTGCTGAAGCGCGCCGGCCGCGAGCAGGTGATGAACGTGCTTGGCGGCCTGGCGGCGTGGCGCGCCGCGGGGTTGGAGACGGTGCAGTGAGCCGTCAACATCGCCGCGCGCCCGGTGCGCGAACCGTCCGGATGCCATCCGGCCGCGGCTCGCCGCTGCCGGCCTTGGCCTATCATGCCTGCTGCATGGACCCGATTCACGACATCCTCGAAGAGGTGCGCGGCGGGCGCATGATCGTGCTCGTCGACGACGAGCAGCGCGAGAACGAGGGTGACCTGGTGCTCGCCGCCGAGCACGCCACGCCCGAGGCGGTGAACTTCATGCTCCGCGAGGCCCGGGGCATGATGTGCGTGGCCCTGGACGGCGCGATCTGCGATCGCCTGGGCCTCGAGCCGCAGGGCCGGTCCAACACCGCGCTGCACGGCACGGCCTACACGATCACGGTCGATGCCGACGAGCGCTTCGGCATCACGACCGGCGTCAGCGCCGCCGACCGGGCCGCGACCATCCGCCTGCTCGCCGACGAGCGCACCCGGCCGGAGGACCTGGTGCGTCCCGGCCACGTCCAGCCGCTGCGCGCCCGCGACGGCGGGTGCCTCGTGCGCACCGGGCAGACCGAGGGCTCGGTCGACCTGTGCCGCCTGGCCGGGCTGACGCCGGCGGCGATCATCATCGAGGTGATGAACGACGACGGGACCATGGCCCGCCGGCCCGAGCTGGAAAAGCTCTGCGCCAGGCACGGGCTGAAGATGTGCTCGGTCGCCGACCTCGTCGAGCATCGCCTGCAGCGCGAGCGGCTGGTGACCCGGGCCGAGACGCGCACGCTCGAGACGCCCATCGGCGCGTTCGACCTGCACGTGTATCAATCGATGGTCGACCCCCTGCCGCACGTGGCGCTGACCTGCGGGGACGTGGGCCGGCGCGGCGCCGCGGGGGCGGCCGTGGACATCGACGAGCCGGTGCTCGTGCGCATGCACAGCCAGAACCTCCTGGGCGACGTGTTCGGTGACACGACCCAGCCGTCGGGCCGGACGCTCGAGCGATCGATGCGGATGATCCATGACGCCGGGCGCGGGGCGGTGGTCTATCTGCGCCACGAGGGCATGGGCTCGGGCCTGCTCAAGCGCCTGCAAAGCCCCGGCGGGCCGCCCGACGCCGGCGCCGCCCTGGGCCGGGCCCACACGTCGCCGGGCATCGGCCACCCGTCCCACCACGGGGCCTACGGCATCGGCTGCCAGATCCTGCGCGACCTGGGCGTGCGCAACCTCAAGCTCATCACCAACCACCCCTTCACGCCCACGGCGCTGCACGGCTTCGGGCTGAGCATCAAGTGCTTCGTGAAGCCGGAGGGGTGACCGTTCCCATCGCAAAAAAAGCCGCTTGCGGCTTCGCGAAGCCACAAGCGGCTTATGGGGTGATCACATTCGCCGCGTTCGCCGGCCGCCCGCCCCTACCGGCGCACCGGCTCGACGTCGCGCGGCTGCTGCCAGCCGTCGATCGGGGCGTCGAGCGTCTCGCGGTACCGGTCCCACATCTGCTTGACGAACGGCTCCCAGGTGTTGCCCTGGAAGGTCCACGTCTGACGGGGCGTGGCCAGGTTGTGCAGGTCGGCGATGACCGCGCGGTTCTGCTCGTCCGGCTCGTACATCCAGCGATCGACGTAGTCGAAGAACGCGTCGTGGGCCCAGGCCTCCTCGCCGCCGAGCAGGCGCATCGTCAGCGCCTGGCCGGGCCAGGAGCTGCTGGAGTTGGCCCGGCGGTAGGCCTCGCTCTGCCGGCCGTTGAGCCCGTCCTCCTGCCATCGGCTTGGGTGCAGGTGCTCGTAGGGACCCCACTGGCGGCGCGGGACCTCGCCCCGGCCGTGGTGCACCCCGGAGTGGCCGGCGAACACGACGTGAGCGCCGGTCCAGGCCTCGTCGTACATCGTCTGGTTGTCCTCGCCGAAGTTGGCCTCGGCAAAGGCGACGGTGGGCGAGGCCATCTCCTCGTCGCCCAGCAGCAGGCCGGCCAAGACGATGGGGAACTTCCGCCCCGAGCCGTGGCCGCCCCAGCCCTGCCAGCCCGGGTGTCCGCCGCGGACGGCGCCCCAGTAGTCGATGCCGACCTGCACGACGCGGACGAGCAGCCGCTCCTTCTGCGCCGGGTCGATGTCCAGGCAGAGGATGAGCCCGGCCATGGACTGGGCCTGGCCGACCCATTGGCCGTAGTGGGGCATGTTCTCCATGGGCTGGTCGAAGCCGAAGAACCCCGTGTTGACCCACGGGCGATCAAAGACGCGGACCCAGAAGTCCAGGTCGGTGCCGCCGCCGGGCGAGGTCTGGTAATTGTCGCCGTCGAGCGGGCTGAGCGTCGGGAGCCTGTCGCGATCCAGGTCGCGGGCGTAGTAGATCTTGCGCTCGGCGTCGCTGTCGTTGTGGTCGGTGTAGGCGGGGCGGAAGGCGTCGGCGGGCAGGGGCTCGGCAACGCAGGTGAGCACCGCGGCGGTGCGCACGGGGCTGATGTCGCCGCTGCCGCGCGTCCGGCCCGAGCCGTGGTAGGGATAGTCCGTCTCCTGCTCGAGCTCGAGGCTGATGGTCGAGACGAGGCTGTCGCCGGGGCGCATCTGGATGGGCGGCTGGTGGGCGAGCTCGGCGCGGAACCAGTTGCGGATGCCGCTGTCGTAGCCGACGCGCTGGGCCGGCGGGGGGTTGAGCGTCGATCCGTTGCGGACGAACGGCCCGTCGCCGCCCTGCTCGCGGGCGTCGAGCTCGTCGGCGCTGACCTCGTCGCCGATGCGCGGGCGCGGGTCGATGTCAGTGATGGTCACCGCGCCGACGACGTAATAGTCGCCGTTGACGAACCGGCCGACGGGCACGGGCTCGTCGAAGGTCCAGGTGATGCCGTGCTGGGTGATGCTCTGGCGTCGCTCGAGCTCGTCCAGGGCGGGGGCGTCAGGGGCGTTTTCGTGGGTGTAGACCGTCATCTGGGCCCAGGCCGGGCCGGCGAGCAGCGCCAGGCACGCCAACGTCATCGCACCGGATCGCATCATCATTACGTCTCCTGGCCTTGCGGCTCACGGATGACGAGGCCGGCCGGGTCGCCGGCTGCGTGCGCCGTCGCCGATCACTGTACCGGGGCCCGACGGGCGGGGCAACGCGGCGAGGGCAGCGACCGGGGCCACCATCGAAGGGCGACGGGTTCTCGCGGAGCCCGTAAAGAGCGCGGCGAAATGCAATTGCTTGCCCGGAGGACGTTGAGGCCCCCGTGCGATCCATCGAGCATGCGCTCGGGTGCCCAGTGTCCTTTGCGAGCCGGGAAAGATGTGGAAAACCTGTGAATTCGCGCCCCGGCGGGCGCGCCGCTGGCCGCCCGCCCCAGGGCAACGCCTTGAAGAAATGTCGCAAACAGTGCGTGAAAAGGCAGTTGCGGATAATCGGGATGATCTCGCCCGATGATATCGCCACCGGGGCGGCGACGGCCCAGCGCATGTGGAAAACACCGCCCCCGAGCCGCTAACCCGCCCTCTTCGCTACGCTTACGCCCTCGGCGGCAGCCCCGCCGCATGGGCCTGGCCAGGGGACACGCCCGGCCGCTGCCGGTAGGATGCAACGCCATGGCCGACACCCAGCCCCGCTACCGGTACGAGACCCACATGCACACCAGCGAAGCCAGCGCCTGCGGCCGCAGCGGCGGGGCGGAGCTGGCGGAGATGTACGCCCGGGCGGGCTACGCGGGGATCGTCGTCACGGACCATTTCTTCAACGGCAACTGCGCCGTGCCTGCGGACCTGCCGTGGCACGAGCGGGTCGAGCGATTCTGCCTGGGCTACGAGCGCGCCGCCGCCGCGGGCCGGCCCCTGGGGCTGACGGTCTTCCTGGGCTGGGAGTACAACTACCAGGGCACCGAGTTCCTGACGTACGGCCTGGGCAAGGACTTCCTGCTCGCCCACGACGACATCCTGCAATGGGACGTGATCGACTACCTCGACGCCGTACGCGCCGCGGGCGGCTTCGTCAGCCAGGCGCATCCGTTCCGGCAGCGCGAGTACATCCGGTACACCCGGCTGCTGCACAAGCACGTCGACGCCGCGGAGGTGCACAACGCCTGCGACCAGGACGCGTGGAACGAGATGGCCGAACGCTACGCGCAGGTGAACGATCTGGCGTGGACGGCCGGCTCGGATTGTCATCACGTCCGTTGGCCGCAGCTCTCGGGCCTGGCGTTCGCCCAGCCGCTGGACAGTGTCGAGGCGCTGGTCGAGGCGCTGCGCAGCCGCAGCGGCCGGGTGCTGCGCGGCGTCGAGAATCCGTCGGCCGACGTGGCCGAGCCGAGCGGTCCGACAACGCATTCAGTTGCGTCGTAGCGGCCGGGCGGGGCGACTGAACGCCGTGCACTCTGGCTGTAGGGTGGGTAGAGCGAAGCGAAACCCACCGGTCGCGGCGGGAATCCATGGCCAGCGTGGTGGGTTTCGCTGCGCTCTACCCACCCTACATCGGCGCCGCCACGCGAAAGTTCACAACGTTAAGGCCATTGACAGCGGAGTCTGCGGAGCTTGTCAGTGGCAATCGCCGTCAAACACTGACAAGGCCGCGGACGGCCTTGTCAGTGGCACCCGTCACGAACGCTATTCAATGAACCGCATCGCGCCGAAGTGGGGGATGAGGCGCGGGCCGCGGTCGCGCCAGGGCAGCGGCGCGGGGTAATAGACGAAAAAGGCGCGGCCCATGAGCAGCTCGCGCGGCACCAGGCCCGAGGGGTCCTCGCCGGCGGCGAGGCGATCGGTGAAGTGCCGGGCCACCACGGCCTCGTCGGGCTCGTCCCAGAAGCGGCTGTCGGCGCTGGCCGGGCCGTTGTCGCCGACCATGAAAAACTCGTCCGGGCCCAGCGTCACCGGCTGGCGCGGGATCACCACCCCCTCGTCCGTGCGCACCAGCGCCCCGCGAGCGACGGTGAGGCGGCGGCGGGCGTCGAAGGTGCGGCCGGAGTAGTACAGGTCGCGGTCGAGCTCGACGGCGTGCAGCGTGGCCGGGGCGCTGAGCGTGATGGCCAGATCGGGCAGCGGCCGCGGCGGCGGGCGACGCGTCAGCACGCGCATCGGCGCGTCGAAGGGACGGGTCAGCACCTGCCGGCCGTCGATCCACACGCTCGCCTCCTGGTCGACGTGCCACAGCTCGATCCGCGTCGAGCGCCCCGGGCGCAGCAGCGTCCGGCCGGTGCGCACCGACGCCAGCTCGCGCCGCCGGCTGGGGTCGTCCAGGTCGCTGGCGTGCAGACGAACCCGTCCGTCGGCGGAGATGGTGGCCTCGAGGCGCTCGGCGCCGACGCTGGTGTCTTGGTGGTCCTCGTCGTGCAGGCGGGCGGTGGTCGCCAGGGTCACGCTCAGGCCCGGTTCGTCGGGCTCGACGGCCGCGGCGAGGCGCACGTCCTCGATGGGCTCGGGACGCAGGCCGGGCTTGAACTGGTTGTAGGGGTAGACGCCGGCGAGCTCGTCGTCGCCGCCGCGCTGAAAGTCGAAGCGGATGACGCCCGTGGGCTTCTCGCGATCCGGGTGCTGGCGCGGCAGGCCGCGGTAGTGGTAGCTGCGTCGGCCCTGGATCAGCCAGGCGTCGGGCACGTCGGCGACCCAGGGCACCTGCCAGCGCTGCCGGCGATCCGAGTGGAGGCCGCCGGGGTCGCCGCCGTCGCGGGGAATGTACTGGCTGTGGTAGATCGGCTGCCAGACGGCGCGCTGGACCTCGGGGCGCTTGGACTTGCGGGCGATGCGCCAGGGCTCGAGAGGCTCGCCGGCGGCGCCGATGCGGCGGACGTGGACGTTGCCGTCAAGCAGGTGAAGCTGCTCGTTGGGCAGGGCGACGAGGCGTTTGATGAAGTTGACGGCCGGCTCCTGGGGGTTCTTGAACACGGCGACGTCCCAGCGGCGCGGCTCGGTGATGTTGTAGACGAATTTCTGCACGAGGATGCGGTCGCCGGAGCTGGGCGTCAGGTTGCGGTCGAAGGCGATGCTGTTGCGGCACATGGGGCAGACGGCGCGGGTCTGCTCGACCAGGGCCGTGGCGTGGCGCTCGCCGCCGCGGGAAGCGGTCGAGTGCTCGGGCCAGTCGGTGGTGAAGCTGTAGCCGCACTGGTCGCAGTCGACGTGCAGGTGCTGGCCGAGCAGGGTCGGGGCCATGGACCCGGTGGGGATGACGAAGGCTTCGACGACGAAGCCCCGGCCGACGAAGGCGAGGACGAAGGCGATGATCAGGGCTTCGAAGGTCTCCTTGAGACCCTCGTCGCCGCCGTTGCGCGGGCGTGGCGTGCCGCCCGGGCCGCCCCCGCCACTGCCGCCGGTGGGCGTGGGATCGTCGCCGG
>SKPT01000096.1 GCA_007119405.1 Phycisphaeraceae bacterium | reverse complement strand
TCGCGCATGGCGACGACGGCGCCGCGGCCGTCGGGCTCGATGTCGGTGATGCGGTAGGCGTCGGCGCTTGAGCCGTAGCCGGTGATCTCCGCCAGCGGCGTGGCGCCGCGTTTTTCGGCGTGTTCGAGTGATTCGAGGATGAGCATGCCCGCCCCTTCGCCGAGGACGAAGCCGCCGCGGTCGGCGGAGAAGGGTCGCGAGGCGCAGGTGGGCTCGGCGGCGTCGGCGTCGGTGGCCAGCGCGGTGAGGCGGTTGAAGCCGGTGACGCCGAAGGGGTGGATCATGGTGTGGGCGCCGCCGGAGATCATGAGGTCGGCGTCGCCGCGTCGGATGATGCAGGCGGCTTCGCCGATGGCCTGGGTGGAGGCGGCGCAGGCGGTCAGGCAGTTGTAGGACGGGCCCTGGGCGTCGAACTCCATCGCCAGGTGCGAGAGCGCCATGTTGGGCTCCTGCTCGATCTCGGCCAGCGCGGTGAAGCGCTGGCGTGCGGCCTCGACCCACTTGACGGCGTCGACGGCGCGGGCGTCCGCGTCCCAGCCGGCGAGGTTGGTGGTGACGTAGTTGTCGAAGTCGAGCGAGCCTTCGCCGGAGCCGAGATAGATGCCCAGGCGGGTGGGGTCGACCGGTCGGCCGCCGTTGAGCCCGGCCCATCGCCAGGCGGCGGCGGCGGCGCCGAGGGCGAAGCTGGTGTTCAGGCCGACGCCTTCGTGGATGGCCCGGTCACGGACGAAGGGGCGATGGTCGTAGTCGGGGCTGACCTCGGCGGCGAAGGTGGTGGGGAAGGTTGTGGCGTCGAAGTGGGTGATGGGGGCGACGGCGGAGGTGCCGGCGAGGATCTTCTGCCAGACGGCTTCGATGTCCCAGCCGAGGGGGGTGACCCACCCGATGCCGGTGATGACGACGCGGTGATTCATGGGAAGATGTGTCCTGCGGGTGCGGTGGGGGTGTGCGGCCGCGATTCTGCGAGGGGATTTTACCCGACGTCGGAGGCGGGCGAGGTGGGCGAGCGGCGGCGGGGGGTGTGGATGGCGGTGGTGGTGATTGCCGGGGGGGTGTGGCGGCGGCAGGACCATCGCATCGAATCCGCCAGGGCCAGCACCGTCAGCAGGTAGTCCGGTCGCCAGGCCGCCCGCTTGCGTTTGCGCGGCAGGCTCAGGCCCAGCGACCGCTCCTGCTTGAGCAGCCCCAGCGCCTGCCGCCACAGCCGGGCCAGGTTCTCCGCCGCGTGGCCCTGGCGCAGCCGGCTGGCGTCCTCGCCGAAGCTCACGTCGAGCGACCAGTGCAGCTTGTTCTCCACGCTCCGATGATCGCCGATCAGCATCGCGACGGATTGCGGGGGTCTTGCGGTTGTCTGAAGCAGGCGAACGGATCGCGCGACGCCTTGGCGTCCATGCCAAACCTCCCGAGTCAGGGTCATCGATGGCTGGCGCGGCCTCGCCGAAGTATTTCGCCGGCCAGCGTATGGGCAAACGCGAGATGGCGCGACCCAAACATGAACCGAACGAACGGCAGGCGAGGCCAAGAAGATGCGATGGTCCTGGTGGCGGTGGTGACGGGAATTGACCTCGGCGGCGGCATTGGTACCATGATTACTTGCGCTTGGCGCGGCCGAGCCGATCCCCGATAGCTCAATTGGTAGAGCGAGCGGCTGTTAACCGCTAGGTTGCAGGTTCGAGTCCTGCTCGGGGAGCTTTTTTGAACGGACGAACCGGGGTAGAACAGCGGTTAACGGAGTGCCGCCCGACGAAGCCGGCGCTGAACGCTCCGCAACTCCCGAGACAGACGGCACTTGCAGCGAAGCCTCCCGCCGACACCTACTCGCCGAGAGCCGGCGCGAACTCCCGCGGGCCGCGGACGGCACCCGATTCCACCCGATCACCGCCGAGGACTCTCCGACTCTCTGTCCGCCGCCGCCCAAGTGGTTAACAAGCCGGTCCGGACCGGGCGCATGTGCGCAACCCATCGATCCTGGCCCCATAGCGGCCGCGGCAGATCAGGCCACAGCTGCCGGAGCGATGGACACTGGCATTTCATCCCATGTAAGCCCGTCGAGCAGCCGTCCGCCCTTGGCAGTGCCCCCATTTTCTTTGGCCGTGGGATCGGAGGGATCCGGATTGTTGCTGAGCCTTCCCCACTGCTTGAAAAAGTGCGGCACGCCAAATCGGACGCAGCGGTCGCGGATTCTCCGGACCCACAACGGATCTAGGGGGCGCGCGGCCGCACCGGACTCGCCGCCAGTTATCACCCAATCGATACCTGCCAGCGGCAGGGCAGAGATGGCACCGATCAACGGTTCGACGGAGAGGAATTTGATCGCCGCACGAGTCTCGCGAAGCGCGTGTACCCGGTCAGTGACCTCATTGTTCTCCACGCTCGTGCCTAGCCACACGTTGCCCGGCCAAGGCAAAATGCGCCGGAGATTGGCCGCTCGTTCAGGCCGCTTGGTCAGGATCTGAAACGTGTGATGTGGACAGTCCACCATCACGTCAAACACCCGGCGGACGAACTCGTCTGGAACCGCCGGATGAAAAAGGTCGCTCATCGAATTCACGAAGATAACCGCAGGCTTCTTCCACTGGTACGGCCGACCCAGATCGCCTTCGTGGCATTTGACCACGCCATTGAAGTGTCGCTGGCCCCTTCGGTTGAGGACGGTGAGCCCAGCGTACTTCGACTGCCCGCAACTCTCCAGTCGAAAAGTGTGGCGGACTGCATAGCAGTTATCACATCCCGCGCTCGCCCGGGTGCAGCCGGTTACGGGGTTCCACGTGGCCTCCGTCCACTCGATCTTGGTCCGCGGGTGCATTCTGAATCCTTACGTGTCCCACAGCGAGGTCGGTGCCCGATCGTCAACGAAACGAACGGCGGCCACAGACTTCGCGGTGAACTGGCCGCGGCTACGCCGAACACCGTTCACGGCCTCCACCTGAGCGATGTAGTTCTCCTTTTCCATCGGCTGTAGGAGCGCCGACACCTTGATGAACGGGGTCTCATTAAGCACATACCGCTCGAGCTCGGCCCATTCTACACGGCGACCCTTACAAACGTCAAACATTTTGGGGATCCAATCCTCGGCATGGTCGAACCGAAAAAGCCGTGTCTGGTCGACGTCGGCATCGCAGAATGCGTAATCGCCTGTCTGGTCAATGGTGCGCAACACCTCCTTCATCTTCGTCAGCCCAAGGGGATGGTTGCTTGCAAAGACCAAATAGTAGTTGAGGTTGGACTCCTTGCCTCGCATCTCGAATGAGAATACGTATCGGGCGTGTTGGTAGAGTTGGCTCTTGTAGAGTTGCAGCACCTGTCGACAGCGCTCAGACGCTGGACGTGATCGGTCGAGGTGCGCCTGCCAGCCCGTGACGCCGAACACCTTGGCCAACACAGCCTCACTGCTCGCGGCGCCCTCGGCGGCAGCGATTCGGTCGATCCCGTCAGCATCCAGATTGATGAGGATCTCGGATCGTTCGCTTGCCAATAGTCGGGCCACCTCGACGAACGGAGCACCGGTCGCGCCAAATGGATCGATGAAGACGAAGAGTGGTGCATTGGTTTCAAAGGCTTGGGGCACTTGAGCCCGAACCTCTGCGATGCCTTGGTCGAATGGCATCCCGTGGTACGTGATTATTGAGCCTCCCCCGTTTGGACGGGCGCGGGGAATTGGTGGAGGATGGTGCTGCCTCCACCGCAACCCCGGAGCCCGCCGATGGCCAGGAAGACCTACACCGACCAGTTCAAGCGTGACGCCGTCAAGCTCATGACCGACCAGGGCTACAGCCTGAGCAAGGCCAGCAAGGCCCTGGGCGTTGCGCCCGCCACGCTCGCGGCGTGGAAGCAAACGCTCGTGCCCCAGGAACAATCCGATCTGGAAGCCGAGAACCGCCGCTTACGCGAGGAGAACCGCGAACTGGGGGCGGAGCGCGAGATTTTAAAAAAAGCGGCCACCTTCTTCGCGAAGGAGCAGCGATGAGATACACCTTCATCGCCGAGCATCGCGACCGCTGGCCGGTGCGGCTGCAATGCCGCGTGCTCGACGTCAGCGCCAGCGGCTATTACGAGTGGCTCAAGCGCGAGCCGGGCCCGCGTGCCAGGCGTCGCGCCGAGTTGGGCGAGCGCATCGCGCAGATCCACGCCGACAGCCGCGGCCGCTACGGCAGCCCGCGGGTGTTCAAGCAGCTCAAGCACGAGGGCGAGACCGTCGGACGCAAACGCGTGGAGTCCATCATGCAAGAGCGCCAATTGCAGGGAAAATGCCCGCGAAAACGCGTGCTGCGCACCACCGACTCGGCCCACGACAAGCCCGTGGCGGACAACGTCATCCAGCGCGACTTCACCGCCACGGCCGCGAACCAGAAGTGGGTCGCGGACATCACCTACATCGACACCGACGAAGGCTGGCTCTACCTGGCGACGGTGATGGACTGTTTCAGTCGGCGGATCGTCGGCTGGTGCGTGGCCGATCACCTGCGTGCCGAGCTGGTCGAGCAGACGCTGACGATGGCGATCCGCTCGCGTGGCGTGGATCGCGATCAGGGATTGGTGCACCACAGCGACCGTGGTGTGCAGTACGCCAGCGGAATGTTCCAGACGCTGCTGAGCCAGCATGGCATCGTGTGCAGCATGAGCCGTAGGGGCGACTGCTACGACAACGCGGTGATGGAGAGCTTCTTCGGGACGCTCAAGACGGAGCTGGACGAGCCGTTGCCCACACGGGCCGCGGCGAGGCTGGCATTGTTCGAGTACATCGAGGTGTTTTATAATCGTCAGCGTCTGCACTCGACGCTGGGGTATCTGAGTCCCGCGGCCTACGAAGCCCAGCACCCGGCCGCGTAACATGCGAACCCCCGCGCCCGTCCAAACGGGGGAGGCTCATATCGGGAAAGTCCCGGCTCGCCTGGTGGTCCGCCACCTTTCCTTGGAGGTGTTCGATCCGTCCAACATCCTCGTCAATAAAGCTAAATCGCATCTTGCCGGCGACCCAATCGGTTGCAGCATCCCGTCGAGCCTGCCGAGCCGCTTCCATAGCGGCTATAGGCGATCCAGCCGGATGATTGGTGTACTCGCCCGGCCCTGAAAATCCATCCACATACAGCAGATCCTGGCCATGGCACTTGCGGCCCAGAATCGAGAACCAGCGATGGAGATATTCTCGCAGCAGTTTGATCTTCGCGATCGTGTGACGCGGGGCCTCCCACACAACAGGCTGTTTCTTTGGCGGCATTGGCGACCTCCCGGAGCAGAGTACCCTTGGTGCGCGCGATCTTAGGAACTGGCGGAACGGCGCTCGTTGAGCGCCAGCAGGTTTGTCAGAATCTGGCGATCGATGGCGGCACGCTGTGACGCCCGGTTATCAGCGTTTGTGGAAATGTGCGCCGCTCCGGTCTCCTGCCAGATTTCAGCCCACGCTTCGTCCCAGCCGCCCGCCGGGTCCGTCACGGCGTAGGCGGCGAGCACGGCTTCGTCGAGCTTCCGATGGGCCAGGGCCAACCAAGCAGGGCGCTCGTTGTAGAGGTTGGTCAGCGTCCGGCGCTTGAGGTTGGCGTCCTTGGCGGCGTGGGCTTGGATGGTGGAGTCGCGGATGAGGCGGCGAGCCTCCTCACCGGATACTGCGGCGACGTCGGCGAAGTCGTCCTCGGCGTCGATCTTTGCGGCGATCGGGTCGACCCAGTGCGGCGGGTTGAGCCAACGCCGCCGCTGCTCATCCAGTTCCTTCGCCGCTTCCGCAATGCGCTGATAGGAGGTGTGGTCGGTCGGCTCGTCACCCGGCGGCCAGGGCAGGGGAAACGTCTCGAAACAGGTGGTCGGTGTGTACCGCGGGCGGTCCTCAAGCTGTGTGCCCATCCGCAACGCCCACAACTCGTGGAGACTGCTGTGGACGCTGCTGCCGTCAGTGATCGTCAAGGCGCCGTCGCCGGCGTCGCCGACGACAAGCATGGAACTGCTGGCCCAGGTCGCTCCGGGACCGGCGACCGCGACATGGCCCGTAGCGCTCTGGTTGTAGCCGATGGACGCCCAGGTGCTGATGACGGACGCGCCGTTGGTGATGGCGAGGCTGCCGTGGCCATCGAAGCCGACGCGCAGGGAGCCGGTGTTCGTCCAGGTGGCGTCCGGGCCGTCAACGCTGACGTGACCATGGGCCCCGGACCGGCGGCCGATGACGCCGGCCCTGTTCGAGACGGAGCCGGCGTTGGCAATGTCGAGGGTGCCTTGGCCGTGGTACCCGACGAACAGTTCGGTGTCGTTGTTCCAGCAGGAGTCGGGGCCGTCGACGCTGACGGCGCCGGAACCGGCGATGGGATAGCCGTGGGGGCGGTTGCGGGCGATGTAGGCGATGGTGCTGTTGACCGTGCCGCCGGTGGTGATGTCAAGGGCGCCGTCGCCATCGCGACCGACGTTCAGTTCACCGGCGGCGTTCCAGATCGCGCCGCGGTCGACTGTGACTTGGCCGCTGGCGGTGGATTGGTAGCCGATGTTGGCCTCCCAGCCCGAACCGGTGGTCAGCACGGCGTTGTTGGAGACGCCCAGGGTGGCGTTGCCCGAATGGCCGACGTATAGATGACCTGCGTTGGCCCAGTTGGAGTCCGTGCCGTCGAGGCTGACGTGGCCGATGGAGCTGACCAGGTAGCCGATGTAGGCGAAGTTGCTGCTGAGTTCACCACCTTGGCTGACGTGCAAGCTCCCCTGGCCGAGCGCGCCGACCTGCAGGTCATGGACGCCGGCCCAGGAGGATCCTGCGCCGTCAACAGTCGCCGCGCTGACGGACCCGGCACCGGTGGCGATGCGTGCGCGGTGGCTGGCGAGCTGGGCGCCGGCGGTCACGTCGAGCTGGGCGTTGCCGTGGCGGCCAAGCTCGAGCTCGTCGGTGATGGCCCAGGTGGAGCCGGCGGCGCCTGAACCATGGACGGTCACCAGTCCGGTGGAGCCGGGCTCTCGGGCGACAACGGCGTCGGCGGTGGTGAGTCGGCCGCCGCTGTGGATATTGAGCGTGGCGTGGCCGGCGTCGCCGACGCTCAGTGCGTTGGTGTTGGTCCAGGTGGCGTTGTCGATGGTGACCTGGCCGGTGGCCCCGCCGACCGAACCGATGCGGGCGTTGGTGCTGGCGACGGCGGCATGGTTGGCGATGTGGAGCCCGCCGGTGCCCCAGGCGGCGACCTCCAGATCGCCGGCGACATCGAGTCGCGAGTCGGTATCCGTGACGTTGACGGTTCCGGTGCTGTCGGCGAAACGGCCGATGACGGTGTCCCAGGACGCGTTGACGCGTCCGCCCGAGGTGATGCTCAGTTCCCCGGCGCCCTCGTCGCCGACGCGGAGGAAGAGGCCGACGTTCCAGAGGGCGTCCTGGCCGCTGACGAGCACCTGGCCGGAGGAGCCACTCCACTTGGCGATCTCGCCGGCGCCGACGGTGGTGACGTTGCCGCCGGCGGTGATGGTCATGGAGCCGACACCTTCGTCGCCCACGTTGAGCCAGCTTCCGATGTTCCACCGGCCACTGATAATGGCCTCGCCGCTGCTGCCGGGATCGTAGCCGAGGAACGTGCCGTGGCCAGGGCTGCCGCTGTTGACGGTGGCGTCCGCCTCGATGTGGAGGCCGCCCGTGCCGCCGTAGCCGATGTACATCTGCTCGGAGAAGTCGGCGGTGGCGCCGGTCCTGACAATGAGTTCGCCCCGGCTGCGCCAAAAGAGCATGAAGGGCCGGCTGCGGTCCAGGCCGAGGACGGCGTTGACACCTTGAAGAGTTCCCCTCTCCAACGTCAGCCGCCCCAGGTTCCCCACGCGGATGGAAAAGCCGATATCGTGCGAGCCCTGGCCCAGCACCAGCGAGGCGTCGGCACCGTCACCCGTCGCGTTGAGCGTGTAGGTGCGAGCATAACCTGGGATGTTGATGGGATAGGCCAGACCCGGCTCATACAGGTCGAGGGTCACGTCATCATGGCGAACAAACAGGCACGCGGTCTCCGGGTCGGGCACGAACAAGCCCGCGAACGTCACCACGACGGCGAGTGCGAGCGGGACGAGCCACGGTGACAGCGTCATGGTCGCCGGGGTGGCAGCGACGGCGATTGCGAGGAGCACGAATGCCGGCACCACGGCGAGCACCGCCGCG
>SKPT01000568.1 GCA_007119405.1 Phycisphaeraceae bacterium | reverse complement strand
GTGGGCGTCAGCGGGCTGACGATCTACAACTGGGAGAACGCCAAGACGAAGCCTCGCCAGCAGCAACTGGCCGGCTGGGCGGCAATCCGGGGCCTGGGCAAGCGCGAGGCGAGAAAGCGGCTGGAACTGCTGGGGAAGTGAAAGAGATTGTCTTGCCACGGTTTTCAGCCGGAATCTCTGGGCCGGTTGTCCTGGGAGACCGGCCCGCCGCTACGCTGCGTCGCTGAACATCATCTGATCCAACTGCTCCTTCACCTGCTTCGCCCATGGGTGCCAGGCCGGCAGCCGCACCGTCA
Organism: Phycisphaeraceae bacterium; assembly: GCA_007119405.1. The sequence goes on along the minus strand of SKPT01000568.1, from coordinate 7,814 downwards.
TGCCCCTGGCGTACACATTCTCCGGCGCCAGGGGGTCGCCGCCGGCCTCCGGGATCAACGTCCAGTGCGGGCGACGCGTGTTGTAATCCACCCCCGCCCCGCGACGAGTCGACCCGCTTGGAGCAGCAGTTGGGCCGTGTCGCCGACCGACGCGTCGCCGACCAGGGTTACTGCGCCGGCTCGGCCATCACCTCCGCCTCGCCGTGGCGATCGAACCGCACACGCAGCAGGTTCGGGTTGCAGCAGACCGGACAATCCTCGACGTAGGTCTGGGCGTCACCGCCGGTGGGATCGACCGCAACCTGGATCAACTCGCCGCAGTGCGGGCACGTGTACTGGGCCGTCTCATCCATGGCCACCGCGCCTCGTGCTTCACGTCGCCTCGTCGTCCGCGTCCCAGCCCGGCCAGGGCTCACCGTTACGCTCGTAGAGGCCCTCGGCGAACGCGTCGAACAAGTGGGGCACGAGCGGATGATGCACCGGCTGTTGCGTGGCATCCGGCTCCAGGCTCGTCTCGGCGGCGTAGGTCACCAGCGTCGAGCCATCGACCAGCACGTGGTACCACGGCTGATCGCGCTCCGGCTGCGTCCGGTTCTTGCGGTACCACGATTCCGGGGCCCGGCAGCGCAGGTCAAAATCGACAACCACGCCGCGGTAGCCGTACCGCCGGTGCTGCACGAGCTGGCCCGGTTCGAAACGCGGCAGCGGCCCCGGGAACGTCTCCATCGCGGGCGGTTCGGTCATGCGGGCACTCTGAAAGCCACGATGCGGAACAGGCTGGGCGCCGGCTCCTGGCTCGGTGCGATGAACATCGGCTGTGGCCGGCCGCGGACCATCGCCGTATTACTCGTTGTCCTGAACCGCCAGCGTGGGCCCCTCCTCGCCCTCTACCACGTCGAGGGTTCGGCCATCGAGCGCCTCGGCGACCTGTGGGGCAAGCATGAGGACCGTGCGACCCTCATACTCGAAGGTCTCGTCGCCCTCCTGCGGGTGATCGATCGAGAGGGTCAGGCCCTCCTTCTCGTGGACGACACGGGCGGCGGCCCCCTCCGGCGCCTGCGCCTGATCGAGAAGCTTGCTCAAGAATGCTCGGGCTGTGTCGGTCAGGACAAACATGCTGGGCTCCAGTCGGAGGGAGGCGGCAGGGCGTGGTCATGTGCTTTCGGCCGCCGGCGATCGCGCCCACGGCCGAGGCGCACCTGCACCCTAACCGCGAGCGGCGGCGATCACAACGCCGACGCGGGCATGGCCATCACGAGCCCCGCTCAATCCGGTTGCCGAGCCAGGTACCGCTCGGCCGCGCGTTCAGCGTGCTCCCAGCCCGGGCGGGCAACCCACACGCGGTCTTCGTGGCACACGACATCGAAGCCCGACGCCTGAAGCTGGCCGACGAGATCCTTGACCGTGCTGCGCCCCACGCCCAGGTCGCCCGCCACCAGGCCAACCTGCGCCGCGTGGGCCGGCCCCGGGCTCAGCAGCGTCAGCAGTTCCATCCGGTTGTCGGTCATGGTCGGCACCTTTATGCGTTGAGCGTGGTGCCTGGGGATCGTAGGCGTGCCCGTGCCCGCCGAGGCCGGGCCGCCCGCAAGCTGCCGACCGGGACGACCGACGAGCCCGCCCCTGTGCCATGACGCTGTCTGTGCCTACGACCCGGGCGCGGCTATATTCGGGATGTGGACGACAAGGGGCACTGACAAAACTGCACACCTGTATTCACTCACAGTATTGTGCGTGCGAGAGGCTTTGACATCTGGCGGCCGAACTGTACCTCACGCGCCCGGACACGCGTGACTTTGCGTGCTGAACATCGAAAACGATCATTAACGATGTTAACGGTCATCCAGGACCCACCAGTCTAGCTCACCGTTCCTGAAATACAGCCGCGTCCGCCGGGAATACGGGCTGCTGTAGGTGTGCCCGTATCTCGGGCGGCCGTAGCCCCAGATCTCCTCCACGAGCCCTGGCGTACGACGTGTCCGCCTCGCTGCCGGCGGCCCCCAACTCGCTTGTGCTTGTTCTGCCGTCATACCGGGACGGATCTTGCCTTCTCGAACCGCTTCGCGAACGTCCTGTGGCCAGTCGGGATGCGCCTCGACAATTTGATGGCGTAGATCGCGTTTGAAAGTGGATGGTGTCCATTCACCCCACCTTAAGTAACTCGGATCAACGGCATACCAACGGGTTGCCTCCAGCAGTTCAGCAGGAGACATGGTCGTCATCTGTGTCCGGCTTGGTGGGGATCCGATGCACCCAGTCAAGAGCACTAGGGTTGCAGCGAGCAGCGTGCACCTCACCACTCTTCCTCCTGCACGTCTACGCTCGGATCAAGTGCGTCCAAACGTGGATTTAGCCACTGGATGTTCTGGAAGCCCCGTCTGAACAATTGCGCGAGCATGGCTGCATTATCGGCGTCAAATTCGATCCGGTCACGGCTAATCCTGATCCGGTCTGACATGGATCGGATTTCGACTGAACCCCCCTCCCCCGTGACGCGCACGTTGTTTGTCGTGCGCTCGAATGTCCGCCGCTGCACGGCAGATTCACTCGCTTTGTCGAGGGCATTAGCTATCGGCATCAGGTCGTCAACGGAGACGAGTACCGTAGCCCCTAAGATCCCCTTGTCATTAACTTGTACGCCACGAAACCTCTGGTCGGCGTTTAGCTTCGCGACGACCGATACCTCGATCCGATTATCAGCCGAGGCGACAGAGCCGATCTCTGAAAGCACCCCGACACTGCCGGTCGGGGCCAGCGGTTCCAACGACCTGTCTTCCTGCGATCCAGACGCGTGCATACCTACCACCGCGATCGTACACATGAACAGCGAAATGATAATGATCAGTGCTTTCATGGTAATCTCTGTTCCAGGAATCGGATTCTTACGATCAGTGTCCCCTGCAAAACGTTCTGCGGGGTGATCGGGCTCCTCCGCGATTGTCGACCATGAGTTCGTGCAACGCAAGCACTTTGAGCCAGATCTCGGATTAGCGGTGCCACGATGTCGTCAGTAGCTTCAGTCGTCGACCACCTCCCATCGGTCCACCACGCGTGATTCATGAAACGGCAAATCGGGCGGAGACGTGCGCAACATACGTACTGACAGGAGAATAGGCAGAGTCGGATCAGGCCCTCGACGCCATCGTAGTACCAACGACCGCCCTGGACGTGCTCGACGTGGAGAACCTTCGCCGCCACTACGCCCTGACGCTGCGGGGCTGGTCGGAGAACTTCCAGCGCGTGCGTGAGCAGGTGGTGGAGCTTCACGGGCAGCGCTTTGCGCGGATGTGGTGGCTGTACCTGCAAGGGGCCGAGGCGGCCTTTCGGTGGGGCGGGCTGCACCTGTGGCAGATCGTGCTGGGCCGCGACGCCGACGCCCGCTGGCCGCTGGATCGCGAAGTCCGCCTGGCCGAGGCCGCCCGCGAGGTGCCGGCCGGGACAGCCGATGAGGCCGCCACTGTGCCCTGATGCCAGGTGTCCGGACCGGCGGCGAAAAATCCTTGGAGGCGACGGCCGGTGGGGGTAAACTCGTCATTGAGCGACGCTGCTTGGGCCGGCAGAAACAGGACACATCTGATCCGTGAAGCAGCGTATTGATTGGCATATCGGATGTCGCGCCACCGGAGGGAGAGCTTGCACCGGGAGGCGCCCATGGTCCCCGAACTTCACCTGGTGACGGTGTACGAGACCGGCTCGCTGATCGAGGCGGCGCTGTTGAGCCGCCGGCTGCTGGACGCTGGCATCGACAACCAGATCGATGGTGCCCGCCCCGAGACCGGGCCGGACCAGCAGCGGTGCTGGCAGGCCGTGCGCATTCGCGTTGCCCCGGAACTGGCCGACGAGGCGGAGCCGATCGTCGACGAGTTCATCAGCGAAGCGCCAGGCTGAGGGCGAGCGTGACTTGCCGCGTGTCGCCAGTGGCGCCCCCGTATTGCCCGGCCTCAGAGCTCGATTTCCACGTCTTCGCCAACAACGCGCAGGTTGTAGCTCTGGACATCCTCCTCGGCAGGCAGCGCCAGGCACCGACCGGTCGTCAGGTCGAAGCAAGCCCCGTGCCAGGGACATTCGACGGCGGTGCCCTCCACCTGCCCATCGCTGAGCGGGCCCGCCTCGTGCGGACACGTGTCATCGATCGCGTACGGCCGCCCGTCGACCAGGAACAAGGCGATCCGCCTGCCGCGCACCTCGATGCAGCGGCCCTCACCCTCGCGAAGCTCCGACATGCGTGCGATTGGGATGAACTCGGACATGGGATCACTCCTGTTTGCGCGGCCTGCGACTCACCCGCTGTCCAGGCCACGCTGCTCGCGTTGCCGGGCCACCTCGATGCTGTGCCGGGCCCAGGGCTTGGCCGCAAGGCGGGGCCTGCCGATGAACTGGCCCGAGGTGACGCACACGCCGTAGGTGCCCTTCTCCATCCGCATCAGGGCTTCGTCGATCTCGCGCAGCAGCCGACGCTCCGACTCGGCCAGCCCGCGGGCGAACTCCTGCTCGTGGCTGGCGGTGCCGGTGTCGGCCATGTGCTCGTAGGAGATGCCCTCGTCGTCGCTGCGGGCGTCGCTCTCCAGCGACTCGACGGCACCGACGATCTCGGCGCGCCTTTCCAGCAGCAGGTCGCGGAACCGCTTGAGATCGCGCCTGGTCAGGCCGGTCTTGACCTTCCGCAGCTCGTCGTCGCTCAACATCCGCCCTGGGTCGTCGTTCGTGGGGGGCGGGAGGAGCCTGATCCTCGCCTTGCCCGGGCGAGGCCGTCCCGCCTGGCGTGTCCACGGCGCCGCCGCCCGCCTTCTTCCCGCTAACGTTGGCGCTCGCCTGCCCGGTGCCGCTGGGGCGTGGCGATGTCTTCCTGGATGCCTTCGAGGCCTTGCGAGCCATGACGCCACCTCCCATCGACAGGCAGGGAAAGCCTGAACCTTTTCCTGTGTCCGGGCTCCTGCCCGGTCACGCCCCCGCGCCCCGCCACTCACGCCGATATCAGCCGGCCCCGGGACGGAGCAGTCTACCCTCGCCCCCGCACCACACATGGTGCCCGCCAGTCTCGCCGTGGTCAGGACCAAGGCCTGCACGACGCTAACGTTCTACGACAAGCCGATCACGCCCCTGTGCCTGGTTCATCCTCTGCCCCCCGATCGAGAGGACCGGCCCCTCCACGGTCTCCTCGAAAGCAAGGGTCTTGTCCGAGAGCAGCTGCGCCACCTGTGGATCCAGCACCAGCACGGTCCTGCCGTCGTGCTCGATGCTCTGGTCATCCTCGCGTGGCGAATCGATCTCCAGTGACAGACCCTCCCGGCTGACCACAAAGCGCACCGCACTGCCCTCGGGCGCCGCGGCTTCGTTCAGAATCTCGCTGAGATGGTTGGCGGCAGCGTCGGTGATGGTCAGCATCGCGGACTCCATGAGGCGGACGTGGTGAACCACCCGGGTGGCACACCCGACGCGGCGCAACGCATTTCGACGATCGAGGGCACGTTAACACGGGCGCTGCCGCTCTGTGCGGCGGCGGAGTCGGTCGATGTCCGGAATCCGGCATTACCACACCACCATGGCGCGCCTCCCGTGCCGGCTGATACTCCGGCTGCTGCGCGCGAAAGCGCCGGGCGAGGCCCAAGCCCCCGGCGTCGGACACCGCGTGGCCGTGCTTGGCGCTGTCGAGAGAGACCGGCCTCGAACGCTACTGTGTGCGCCCGCCGTCGCTGCCGGTCTGGCTCTCGTCGGTGCCTTCCTGCTGGTCCTGGCCGGCGATCGTGTCGCGCATTGAGGTGTCGGACTGGATGTTGCGCATCCGGTAGTAGTCCATGATGCCCAGGTTGCCCTGGCGGAACGCCTCGGCCATGGCCTTGGGCACCTCCGCCTCGGCGAGCACGACGAGGGCGCGGTTCTTCTGCACCTCGGCCTGATACTCCTGCTCCTCGGCCACCGCCATGGCGCGACGCTTTTCGGCCTCGGCCTGGAAGCGGCGCTTGTCCGCCTCGGCCTGGTCGCCCTGGATCTGGGCGCCGATGTTCTCGCCCACGTCGATGTCAGCAATATCCACCGACAGAATCTCGAATGCCGTGCCCGCGTCCAGGCCTTTCTCCAGCACGAGCTTGGAGATGCGGTCGGGGTTCTCAAGCACGGCCTTGTAACTCGACGACGAGCCGATCATCGTGACGATGCCCTCGCCGACGCGGGCGATGATGGTCTCCTCGGTGGCACCACCGACGAGGCGGGCGATGTTGGCGCGGACGGTCACGCGGGCGCGGGCCTTGAGCTGAATGCCGTCCTGGGCGACGGCGTCGATGGTCGAGCGCCCCGAGGTCTCGCTGGGGCAGTCGATCACCTTCGGGTTCACCGAGGTCTGCACGGCCTGGAGGATATCGCGGCCGGCCAGGTCGATGGCGCAGGCGGTGTCCCAGGGCAGTTCGATCTTGGCGCGGTCGGCGGCAATCAGCGCGGTGACGACGGTGGGCACGCGGCCGCCGGCGAGGTGGTGGGTTTCGAGCTGGGCGGTGGAGATTTCCAGGCCCGCCTTGACGGCGCGGATGCGTGAGAGAACGACGATGCGCGGGTCGACCTTGCGAAGGCGCATGCCGATGATGTCAATGAAGCGGACGTGGGCACCGGAGAGCTGGGCCTGGAGCCAGAGATTGAAGAATTGGATCACGAACATCAGGACGATGAGCGCGATCAGGCCCGCCACGACCAGCACCGCGACCAGAGCCACGGTGCCGGCGCCCTGCGCCAGCGTTGAAAGCAGATGCGGGGCGTTCATGTCCGAATCCTTGGCTCGCCCCGGTGCTCCCGCACGGCGACGGCGGATTGACGCTGTCCGCAGCGTTGGGTGGTGCCATTCTAGGCCTGCCCGGGCGTAGCCGACGAAGAATCGGCCTGTGGAAAGCCCCCACGCTCCACCTTGGCTGGGCGCGGCACCCGGGCTGGGCGATATCTACAGCGTCCACCGGGCGAGGGAGCCGAGGGGGCGACAGATGCTCGCGGGCTGGCGGGCCGAGGCGCCCGTTGCGTGTTTGCCCCGCCCACGCCGGTGTGTTTCGCCTCGTCGCTCTCGCCCACACCGCAGGAGCGGCGAAGCGACGAACAGGATCAACCCCCGCTGTGAGGCCCACAACCCACCCCCGGAAATCTCCGAAGGGCCACTCGACAATCTGGCGCGGAAGCACATCGCCGTTTCGGGATGACCTCGCCCCTTGCGTCGCGTTGTGGGCCTGGCTAGCATTTCGAAAGACTGGTGCCCGCCATGAGCGTGCTTCCTGAACCGCAACCGCCGCCGCCCCGCGGTGTGCTTCACCCGAAATTCACCGGCAGAAGCGGCTTCCAGGCCGAGCTTCGCCGGCGGGTTGATGCGTACTTCAAGGAAACCGGCAAGCCGCGCCGGGACTGTCCGCAACTCTACATCAAGACAGCCGTCCTCCTCGCCTTTTTCGTCGGCTTCTATATCCTGCTCGTGTTCTTCGCGCAGACGTGGTGGCAGGCGCTGGCCCTGGCCATGCTCCTCGGCCTCACCACGGCGGGCATCGGGCTGAACATCCAGCACGACGGCGGGCACCACGCCTTTTCCGATCGACCCTGGGTCAACCGGCTGATGGCCATGACCCTCGACCTCATCGGCGGCAGTTCGTTCGTCTGGCATCACCGCCATAACGTCCTGCATCACACGTACGTCAACATCACCGGCCACGACACGGACGTGGACATCGGTGAACTCGCCCGGATCACGCCGTTCCAGCAACGCCGCGCCATCCACCGCTGGCAACATTACTACATGTGGCTGCTCTACGGGCTCATGGCGATTCGCTGGCAACTCTTCGGCGACTACCTCG
>SKPT01000350.1 GCA_007119405.1 Phycisphaeraceae bacterium | reverse complement strand
CTGGCCAACGCCCCGGACATCCGCTGGGACCGCGTGACCGTCTTCCACCTGGACGAGTACGCCGGCATCGCCATCACCCACCCGGCGAGCTTCCGCCTCTACCTCTGGCAGCGCTTCCACAGCCGCCTGCCCCTGCCCGTGGCCGCGTTCCACTACCTCGACTGCGAGCACAACGACCCGCGCGACGAGGCCAAACGCGTCAGCGACATCATCCGCAACCACGAGATCGACGTCGCCATGGTCGGCATCGGCGAGAACGGCCACCTCGCCTTCAACGACCCGCCCGCCGACTTCGACACCGAGGACCCCTACATCATCGTCCAGCTCGACGAGCGCTGCCGCAAGCAGCAGGTCGGCGAGGGCTGGTTCAAGTCGATGGCCGACGTGCCCACCGAGGCGATCTCCATGAGCGTCCGCCAGATCCTCAAGAGCAGGTTCATCGTCGTGTCCGTGCCCGACGAGCGCAAGGCCGAGGCCGTGCGCAACAGCCTCGAAGGCCCCGTCACCAACGAGGTGCCGGCGTCGATCCTTCAGCAGCACGACAACACCGCCCTGCACGTGGACAAGCCCGCCGCGTCGCTGCTCAAGTCCGCCGCGGCGGAGCAGGCGTAACAGGCCCGGGGCAACCGCGAAGAAGCGAAGACTGCGAAGATCGCGAAGCAACACGATCCAACGGCAACCCGCTTCACCTTCGCACCTTCGCGCTCCTTCGCTCCTTCGCGCTCCTTCGCTCCTTCGCGGTTCTGCGATGAATCAAGCCGCGGCTCGCGAAGCCGCAAGCGGCAAATCCGAAATCCGAAATCCGAAATCGCCATGCCCACCCCCACCCCCGGCTACGTCGACGTGCAGGTCAACGGCTACGTGGGCGTCGACTTCAACCAGGACGCCCTGCCAGGCGACGACTTCCACCGCGCCTGCGAAGCGCTCGCCAAGGCCGGCGTCGCCGCGTTTCTGCCCACGATCATCACCGACCACGTCGAGACCATGTGCGCCCGCCTGCGTCGCCTCGTCGAGCTGCGCGAGGCCGACGACCTCGCCCGCCAGCTCGTCGCCGGCATCCACATCGAGGGCCCGTTCATCAGCGCCGAAGACGGCTATCGCGGCGCCCACCCGCTCGACGCCGTCACCCCCGCCGACGCCGACACCATGAAGCGACTGCTCGACGCCGCGGCCGGCCTGACGCGCATCGTCACCCTCGCCCCCGAGTGCGACCCCGCCATGGCCACCACGCGCCTGCTCGCGGACCAGGGCATCACCGTCTCCGCTGGCCACGCCAACCCCAGCCTCGACCAGCTCGACGCCGCCATCGACGCCGGCCTCTCGATGTGGACCCACCTGGGCAACGGCGTGCCGCGCAACGTCGACCGCCACGACAACATCGTCCAGCGCGTGCTGGCCCGCAGCGACCACCTGCGCCTGGGCTTCATCGCCGACGGCGTGCACGTGCCGCTGTTCGCCCTGGGCAACTACCTGCGCCTGGCGGGCCTCGACCGCTGCTTCGTCGTCACCGACTGCATGGCGGCCGCGGGCCTGGGCGCCGGCACGCATCGCCTGGGGCGATGGGAAGTCGAGGTGGGCGAAGACCTGGTCGCCTGGGCGCCGGGCAAGGCGCACCTCGTCGGCTCGGCGATGACCATGCCCCAGGCGGCGGCGAATCTGCGCCAGGGCCTGGGCCTGACGCCCAAGCAGGTGCTCACGCTCACGCGCGACAACCCCGCCGAGGCGATCGGCGTGGCGGTGGCGGGGTGAGGGCGCTCGTCGGCAGGCATGTCGCCCTGACGGTTGCCTTCCCGGCGGCCCGAGTGTACACTTTAACTGCACATACGGAGCCGCCCCATGAAAGCCTCCTTCGTCGATCTGCGCAAGAAATCCGCCGAGATCATCCGCGCCCTGGAGCGCAACGAGCGGATCACGATCCTCTACCGCGGCCGAGCCAAAGCCATCATGCAGCCGCTGCCCGAACAGGCCACGGCCGCGCGGGTGCAGGATCATCCGGCCTTCGGACTCTGGAAGGACCGCCGGGACCTCCAGGACGTGGCCGATCACGTGCGGCAGCTTCGCAAGGGGCGCGTCCGTGGTCTTTGACACCGACGTGCTGATCTGGGTGTTGCGCAGCCACGACAAGGCGGCCAGGGTTGTCAACACCGCGCCTGCCCGCCGCCTGTCGCTCGTGACCTACATGGACCTCATCCAGGGCGCGCGCGACAAGGCGGAGATGCGGCTGATCAAGCGGTTCCTCGCCGACCTGGGCTTCGAGATGCTTCCGTTGACCGAGAATGTCGGCCATCGGGCATCGATCTACATGGAGGAGTACGCCCTGAGCGCGTCGATGAGCATGGCCGACGCCCTGATCGCCGCGACGGCCGTCGAGCAGACCCAGACGCTCGTGACGGCCAACCAGAAGCACTACCGACCGATCAAGGAATTGCAGCTCAAGGCGTTCAAGCCGTGAGCCGGACCTTTACACGGCCCCCAGCACGATCGCCGCGTTCTGCCCGCCGATGCCCGTCGCGTAGACCAGCGCATGACGCAGCGGCGCCCGCCTCGCCTCGGCCGTCGCCGCCTCGATGCCCGCCAGCGGCTCGCGGCAGTTGATCGCCGGCGGGATCACCCCCTGCTTCAGCGCCAGCGCCGCGACGCACAGGTCCAGCGCCCCGGCCCCGGCACCGCAGTTGCCCGCCAGCGCCTTGGTCGAGCGCACCGGGATCCCGGACAGCGCCTCGCCGAAGACGCGCTTCAGCGCCGCCGCCTCGGCCGCGTCCCACGTCCGGTCCCCGCAGCCGAACGGCACCACCAGGTCGATCGCCTCGGCCCCCACCCCCGCATCACGCAGCGCCTTCTCGATCGCCACCGCGATGCCCCGGCCCTCGGCGTCGGGCTCCAGGTTGCGCTTGGCGGGGTTGACCGTCTGCGACGCCCCGAAGCCCAGCACCGCCGCGTAAGGCTCGCCCCCCTCGCGCCCGCCGCCGCGCGACTTGAACGTCTGCTCCGCCTCCAGCACCACGATGCCCCCGCCTTCGCCGACCACCCCCCCGGCCGCGTCGATGGAGAACGGCCGCACCGCCTCGCCCGGCCGGTCGTTGTCGCTCGTGTTCAGCCGCCCCGCGTAGTGCTGCCGCAGCAGCGCCATCGGGTTGAGCTTGGCGTCCGTCCCGCCGACGAACCCGGCGTCGGCGACGCCGCGCTGGATCGACCGCAGCGACTCGCCCAGGCTCAGGATCCCCGACGCCTCGTTGCACGTGATCGTGTTGCTCGGGCCCTGCGCGTCGTGGATGATCGTCACGTGGCAGGCGAGCATGTTGGGCAGGTACTTCAGCAGCCACAGCGGCGTCAGGTGGTTCATGCCCTCCCGCCCCCAGTGGTGCAGGTCCAGCCGACCGTCGTCGGTCGCCGACTCGGCGAGCGCGGCCGTCAGCTCGTCCAGCTCCGCGGCGATGAGCCCGGCCCCGATGTGCGCGCCGACACGGGGCGGAGCGTAGCTCGGCTCGGCGTCGGCGTTGATCCCGCGGGTGACCAGCCCCGCATCGCGCGCCGCCAGGTCCGCCGCCGCCACCGCCAGCTCGATGTCGCGGGCCATCACCTTCGTCGCCTTGCGATAGCTCTTGGGCACGAAGTCGCGGACCTTGAATTCCGCCACCTCCGCGCCGATCCGGCAGTCGAAGCCCGCCGCATCGAATGCCTGGATCGGCCCGATCGCCGACCGCCCGGCCAGGATCGCCTGCCAGCTCGGCTCGCCGCCGAGCCCCAGCCCGCTGACAGGCCCGACACCGGTGATCAGCACGCGTCGCGTCATTCGGGAATCGTCCGTGACGGTCTCCAAGGCAGGCAGTTTACCGCCACGCCCGTCGCCTGGGCAATGCCCCGGGCCTCGTTCTGGAAACTCGGCCAACTCAGAGCACAAGACCAACGAAAAGGGCGCCCGCTGTGGGCGGGCGCCCTCGCTTGGATCGGTCTCGCAATCGTCCCGCCGGCCGATCAGCCCTCGCGTCGACGTCGGCGGCCGAGCAGCAGCATGGCGCCCACACCCAGCATCACCACAGCTCCGGGCTCGGCGATGATCGTCAACTCGCCGGAAAGCGTCGCCGTATCACCGGCGGAGATGTCCACGCGATGACGCAGCGTCACCGGGTCGCCCACCGACAGCGCCGGCCCGGCCACGTCGGCGAAACTGAGCTGGTTCAGCACGACCTCGACCCCCTGCGCCCCGGCGGCGAAGCTCAGCCCGTCGGGATACGGCCGCAGTTCCTGAACCAACTGCCCTGCCACCCAGCCCGAGTACATCGCCTCACCCGCGGTCGCGTCCAGTGACGCCCCGTCACCGGTGTTGTCGGTGAGGCTGGCCTCAAACCAGCCACTGGCGAGCGTGTTGGCGAAATCAACACCCGACGGCAGCGTCAGATCCAGCACGAACGACTGCGTCTGGGCCGTGTTGTTGGTCACCGTGAAGGTGCTGGCGAGGAACGGATTGTCACTGAACGTGACCTCGAACGACTCGATCGTCCAGCCAAGCTCCTCCTCCACCCAAGGCCCACCGGACCAGACCCACTTGTCATCAACCTCATCGACCTGGAAGTTGTCTTGGTTGCGGGCCTCAAGCTCCGTCGCGAACCCCGCCTCGAGGCTGATGATCGGCGTGGCCAGAGCCTGCCCGGCACCGAGTGCGAGCACCATCGCCGAAACGGTGAACCAGCGTGCGCTTGTCATGGCTTCTCCCTGATCCCTTGCGTCGGGTGTAACGTGTAACCAGTGCGGACATCCACGACCGCCTCTTGTCCCGCCCGCGAGCCTGCACGCGCCAACGCGGACGCGTGTGAATCGAATGTAACCGTTTCGCGATCCGGCGCCAAGATGTTGCCCGTAAAGTCATCCCAGTTTTCCCAGTTTCTCCTCCGACCCCATTTTCAATGCCCTCACTTTAGTTATAAGGATTTGTATATCTGTATTTTACCTATGTCCGCGATAACTCGTGCCACGGCCGCGCACGCTGCACCGCCCGCTGCCGGAGCGCCAGGCACAGAGGCCGCGTTCTGCATGATCCCACCAGTTCACTGCGCTGCCTTGCCCACGGATGGCCCGGCCATCGGAGACAGACCCGCCGCAACCTAGGGCAGACCCTTACTCGCAAACTGCTGACGAGGAGGCTAGCTTGTGCTGCACTGCGGAAGGCATTGCCCGTGGATGGGCCGCGGCGCAAAATAGGCGCAAGCCGATATCGCCACCCGGGGAAACCGAGCATGAAGGCGCAGGTGCTGATCGCGGACGAATACTCCCTGGTGCGCGACGGCGTTCGCGCGCTGCTGGAGTATCGGCTCGGGCTGGAGGTCGTCGCCGAGGCGGGCGACGGCCAGCAGGCCGTCGAGCTCGCCGCCCGCACCAACCCCGAGCTCGTGCTCATCGAGCCGGTGCTCAGCCGCCTCAACGGCGTCGAGGCCACCCGACGCATCCGCAGCGTCCGGCCGGCCACCCGCGTGCTCGCGCTGGCCGGCCAGTCCGACCACCGCCGCGTCGGGCAGATGCTCCACGCCGGCGCCGCCGGCTACGTGCTCAAGTCCGCCCCCTTCGACCAGCTCAAGCAGGCCATCGAAACCGTGCTCGCCGGCGGCTCCTACCTCGCCCCCGACGTCGCCGACATCGTCGTCGACCTCTACGTCCGCGGCGAAGCCGACCCCTGCCCGGGCATGGCCGCGCTGACCCCACGCGAACGCGAGGTCCTGCAACTGCTCGCCGAGGGCCACCCCGGCCGGCAGATCGCCGAAATGCTCGGCGTGAGCATCAAGACCGTCAACACCCACCGCTACCAGGTGATGAAAAAGCTCAGGTTCCGCAACCTCGCCGACCTGACCCGCTACGCCCTGCGCGAAGGATTGGTTACGCTGACGCCATGACCCAAGGCGACCCCGCGCCCGCAACCGCAACCGCCCGCCACGACCCGCCCCGCTGGTTCGTCCTGCACACCCGCGCCCGCCAGGAAAAAGCCGTCGCCCACTACCTCGCCCAGCGCGGCATCGAGCATTTCCTGCCCCTGAGCCAGCAGGTGCGCTACTACGGCCGGCGAAAGCTCCGCGTGGAGCTGCCCGTGTTCCCCGGCTACGTGTTTCTGCGCGGCAGCGCCGAGCAGGCCTACGAGGCCGACCGCACCCGCCGCCTCGCCCAGATCATCCGCGTCCAGGACCAGCAGCGCCTCGCCTGGGAACTGGCCAACATCCGCCTGGCCCTGGATCGCGAGGCCGTGCTCGAGCCCTACCCCTATCTCAAGGCGGGCATCCGCGCCGAGGTCCGCGCCGGACCCATGAAGGGGCTCCAGGGCGTGGTCGAAACCAGGCACGCCGACCGCCTCGTCCTCCAGGTCGACATGCTCGGCCAGGCGGTGAGCGTCGAGGTCGACGCCTCGCTGCTCGAGCCATTGGAGTGACGCCGCTTGCGGCTTCGCGGGGCGCTCCGACAGCCGCTTCAGGTGCCTTGCGGAGCAATCGACGGGGCGCTTCGCGAAGCCGCAAGCGGCGACGGCTTTGATAAGTCACCCCGGCGACGCAACAATGCAAGCTATGACCCTCCGCGCCGCCATCGTGGGCCCGACCGGCTACGCCGGCTACCACCTCATCGACCGCCTGCTGCGCCATCCGCAGGCGGAGCTGACCTACCTGGCCAGCCACCGCGATGAGCTGCCGGACATCCGCGAGGAGTTCCCGCGCCTGCTCGGGCGGGTCGACGATGAGCTGGCCCAGTGCCGGCCGATCGACATCGACGCCATCGCCCGCGCCGCGGACGTCGTCTACCTGGCCCTGCCCGCGCGCTCGTCGATGACCCACGCCCCGCCGCTGCTCGACGCCGGCCTGCGCGTCGTCGACATCTCCGGCGCCTACCGCTTCCCCACCGCCGAGCTCTACGAGCAGGCGTACGGCCACGGGCACACCGACGCCGAGCACCTGCCCTGCGCGGTGTACGGCCTGCCGGAGCTCAACCGCCGCGACATCCCCGACGCCCAGCTCATCGCCAACCCCGGCTGCTACCCCACCGCCGCGGCCATCGCCATCGCCCCGCTGCTGACCCACAGCCTCGCCCGCCGCGAGCGCATCATCATCAACGCCGCCTCCGGCGTCACCGGCGCCGGGCGAAAGGCCGCCGCCCACCTGCACTTTCCCGAGCACAACGAGGGCTTCACCGCCTACAGCCGCATCGGCCACCACCAGCACCAGGCCGAGATCAACCAGAGCCTGACCCGCGCCGCCGGCCAGCCCGCCTCGGTGCTCTTCGTGCCGCACCTGCTGCCGATCGACCGCGGCATCCTCGAGACGATCTACCTCGAGCCCGTCGATGCCGAGGTCACCGAAGAGGAGCTGTTCGAGGCCCTGGAGGACGCCTACGCCGACGAGCCCTTCGTCCGCGTGCGCGAGGACCTGCCCAACGTCAAGCACGTGGTCGACACCAACTTCTGCGACGTGACGGTGCGCCGCGTGGAGACGGACGCGGCGGTAATGCTCGTCGTCTTCGCCGCCATCGACAACATCCTGAAGGGGGCCGCCGGCCAGGCGATCCAGAACATGAACCTCATGTTCGAGCTTCAGGAGACGGCCGGGCTGGTCTGACCCGCCCACCGCACCGCCGCACGCCCGCGACCCCGCCGGCGTCCAGCCATGCCCTGGGGGCGCATCGCAAAAAGGTAGCGGGGATGACGTACGACACCCGGGGGGCCACTGGCGGCTTGCCCGCCAGTGCCCAGGCGCATCGAAGCCCATCTACCTTGCAAACGCTTGTTGGCCGCACGATCTCGACCGCCCACGCCGTGCGCGGCGCCGAGGCACCGGTGGACACGCCGCCGTGGCACCCACCTTACCGCGTCGCTCGTCTGCCACATTAATCTGAGGTGCACCGTGCCCTGGCGAGCGAGGGAGCCGCTTGACGGGAAAAAGCCGGGTATTGACCCGGACAACGCCCAGCGGCCCCCGTGGCGCTGCGGCTCAGGCCTTCGGAGGCCCCCGGTCAAACGCCGCACTTGACTGGCGGACCGCCCAGTATTACCATGGCAAGTGCCATCTGGGTACTGCCGGTCGCCGTTCGACGCCCGGCATCGAGATCAAGGCCAGGAGGGCACGCTCGGTTCTGGCGGGAGG
>SKPT01000127.1 GCA_007119405.1 Phycisphaeraceae bacterium | reverse complement strand
GTGTTGCAGACGTGTCGGCAGCAGCAGCGGTCGGCCTACACGTTCATCGCCGACGCGGTGAGGGCGCACTTCATGGGTCGGACCTCTCCCTTGCTGCTCTGATCGGTGTGAACGCTTACCTTTTTTGTATAACGCCGGCCCCGGGCCTTAGCGTCTCACGTCTCACCGCCCCGGCGCGTGTGAGACGTGAGACTTAGGCTTCGTCCGAAAAGCGGGTGCCACGGCTTGACCGCAAGGCGGCAAGCCGTGCGGCGGCCGAGGGAGGCACGGCTTGCCCTTCGGGACAAGCCGTGGCATCCCCACTCCTGCGGTTTTCGGACGGAGCCTGAGCGTCTCACGTCTTACCGCCCGGGCGCGCGTGAGACGCGAGACTTAATTGCCGGTCGCCAGCAGCCCCTTGTGCACCTGCGCCACCATCGCCTTGGCGCGCACCTCGTGCAGCTTCAGGTCCAGCTCCTTCGCGACCCGGCGCAGCGGCCAGCCCCAGAGGTAATGCCGCCGGGCCACCGGCTGCACGTCGCGGGGCAAGAGGTCCAGCCCCGTGGCCACGAACCGGAACATCGGCGACTCCATCCGCGCCACGATCCGCTTGACCTGGCGCTGCACCGCCCGCGGGCTTCGCCCCGACAGCCGGGCCAGCATCGCCAGGGGCATGCCCGTCTCGAACACGCTCTGGATCACAATGCGCTCGTCCAGCTCCAGGTGCTCGCTGAGGCGCACCAGGTCCTCGCACACCCGCCGCCACGCCGCCGCACGCTCGCCCACCGCCTCGGCCGCGAGGTTGGCCAGGGGGTCCGGCTTCTTGTCGTCGGCCGCCCGCTCAAACAGCTTCACCTGTCCCATGCCCTGCTCCTTCCTTGAAAGCCCCGGGCGGCGACGCCGCCGCCCACGCATCCATGCCCGACGCGACGCCGGCGCGCGCACCGCCGCGCCGCAGGCCCCGCGCCGTCGAATTGCCAAGCTCTTGCCCCGAATCGACATGCCTCGATGCTCCCGGCAGGCGATAACCGCCCGCCAACCCCGCACCAGCGCGCGCACGAGCTCAACCTGCTGCTGCTGTGCTTCGAGTTGGGAGCAAGCGCGGCCGGGGTCGCGTCTCAAACCAGGGTGTGCCGTGAGACGTGAGACTTGAGACTTGACCTGCCGGGACTCAGGGTGCCACGGCTTGACCGCGAAGCGGCAAGCCGTGCGATCGTCGGCCAGCGCACGGCTTGCCCTTCGGGACAAGCCGTGGCACCGCGCGACCTGCAGTTAAAGCGACCATTCAAAGGTCAATAAACCGAGGCCACGACCTGCGTCGCCGCCCTGGACGCGATTGATAAGTCGTCGCTCGTCCACGTCGCTCACCCCCGCCATCATGGGCCGGCCGTCACCGACCCCAGCGCGCGGCGGCGAAGTCGAGGTACCGCTGCCAGTCGTAGCGCGTCAGCGCGTGCCCGCCGCTGCGGATGTGATAGCCCAGCACGCCCGTGGTCACCGGTGCGTCGAGCCCGGGCATCGCCTCCGGGTCGAGCGCGTCGTGCCCCCAAAGCCCCCACACCCGCGACGCGTGCGCCAGCGCCAGGTACTCGCCGCGCGGGTCGGCCCACAGATCCTCATCCGCGCTGGCCACGTACACCGCCCGCGGAGCGCTCAGCGCGATGAGCTGGTGCTGATCGAATGGCAGCTCGTTCTCACGCTCGTTGTACGCCTTGAAGTGCTCCGTGAACCAGTGCGGGAAGCGGTCGTTGATCGCCTTGACCGTCTCGCCGTACGCCCGCCGGCTCAGCGCCGCCCCGCCGCAGCCCGAGTTGTTGGAGATCACCACGTCGAAGCGCTCATCCTCGGCCCCGGCCCAGAGCGACGTCTTGCCCTTGCGCGAGTGGCCCACCACCGCCACCCGCGACGCGTCGATCGCCTCATCCTGCTCGAAGAAGTCCATCGCCCGGCTGGCGCCCCAGCTCCACGCCGCGATCGTCATCCACGCGTCCGGGGCCCGTTGCCCGGCCGCGGCATCACCTTCAAACAGGCGAATGACACCCTCGGTGAAGCGCTCGGCGTCATCGGGGGCCAGGTCCTCGCCATGAATCACCGCCGCGGCATAGCCCCGCTCCACGATCACGTCCGGCGCCCAGCGCCCCCGCTCGTCCGGGCCCGTCATGTCCCGCCCGCGACGCGGAAAGTCGATCAGCAGGAACGCCGGCACCGGCCCGTCGCCCCGCGCGTTGGGCGTCAGGATCACCAGCTCGAATTGATGCTCCCGCCCCTGGTGCTCGCTGCGCACCTCGATGCTGCGGAACGTGGCCTTGCCGTCCAGCGCATCGTCGATGCGTCGCGCGGTGTGAAACGTCAGCGACTCGGGCTGGCCCGGCCGCCGGCCGAACATCTGCTCACGCAACAGCTCCAGCAGCGCCGGGCGGTTGGCCCGCCACGCCTCGGCCGTGTCGATCGATCGGCCGTCGACGCCCACCAGCGCGTCGGGGAGCTCGTACGTCGGCACATCCTGCTCGCGGTACAGGCTCGCCAGTTGCGGATGATTCTCAAACCGCTCGATCACCTCCTCCCGCGGCGACCAGCCCGTCTGGGCGTCGCTCGTCGCGGCCAGGGCGAAGGCGAGCAGGGCGACGGTCACGATGATCAGAACACTGGTGGTCATGGCGAGGCTCCGAAGCGGGTGGTGGCCACGGCTGGACACGGATGAACGCCAGACAGGCAGCGCCGCGCGCCGCCTGCCTGCTCATTGCAGGAACGGATTGCTTGCCCGCTCACGCCCGATTGTCGTCGCCGGGCCGTGCCCGGGCAAGACCTGCGTCTCGTCGGGCAGGCTCAGCAGTTGCTCGCGGATCGAGCGGATGAGCCCCGGCCCGTCGCTGGTGGGAAAGTCCGTCCGGCCGACGGACCCGGCGAAGAGCGCATCACCGACGATCGCCACGCGGTGCTCCGCCTGGTACAGCGTGATCCCGCCGGGGCTGTGCCCGGGCGTGTGGCGGACCTCGAACGCGAACCCGGCCAGGTCGATCCGCTGGCCGTGCCTCAGCACGTCGTCCGGCTCCGGGGCGACGACCGGCCGATCCAGCGCGATCGACAGGTTGAGCGCCGGGTCGCCGGGAAAGTCGCGCTCCGCCTCGTGGATGAGGATCGGCAGGTCGGCGTAGCGCGATCGCAGCTCCGGCAGGCCGGCGATGTGGTCGACGTGGGCGTGGGTCAGCACGACCTTGCTCGGGGTGAGGTTGTTGGCCTCGATGTACTGGAACACGGGCTCGGGGTCGAAGCCCAGGTCGACGATGACGCAGTCACCCCCGGCCGCACCGGTGGCGGGGGCGTGGACGACGAAGCAGTTGGTCATCCAGTCGCCGAGCGTGAACGTTTCGATGTGGAGTTCGTCGGGCATGCGGGCAGTGTAGCGTCGATGGTGAGGGTCGGTAGCGCAACACACGACAGCGTGAGCGCCAAAAGCGATCGACCCATCATGCGATGACCTCCCTCGCGCCGAACGGCGACAGCCAGCAACCGGATGCACCGCCCGCCAGATCTATCCAAGGATTTGATCCGCCACCCACCCTGCGAGGCGGTAGAGCCCCCACAGCCCGAAGCCGGAGCCGATGAGGACGAAGCCCCAGAAGCGGAGTTCGGCGGCCTCGGCGGCCTTGTCCGGCGCGGCGGTGGAGCCAAAGTAAAGGCACGCCAACCCGAAGCCGACCAGAATGATCACGCCCGTGAACAGCAGAACGGCGCGTTCGGGCGGAGTGGAGCGGCGAACCAACAGGCTGCCTATGAATATGAAAGGCTGCATTTCGACAGTTCCAGATGTGTTCGCGGCGACTCCCCGCGTTGCTACCCGATCACGCTCTTTTTCTTCTTCCCCGCCAGGTAGCTCTCGATGATCGTCGAGCTCAGGTCCTCGCTCGTGCAGTAGTACGCCATCCCCCGCGTCAGCCGCGTCATGCGGTCGACGAAGCCGACCCAGTCCATGCCCCAGTAGTCCTCGATCAGCGCGAACGTGGCGATGCGGATGCCCTGCTGCTGGCAGGTCAGCGCCTCCTTCAGCGTCGCCGTGGCCGTGCGCTCGTTGGGCGGATACAGCAGGTAGAGCATCTCGCCCTCGGTGGGCGCCGCGGCGTTGGGCTCGGCGTGAGCCGTCGGCTGGCCGTCGGTGATGATGAAGATCTGCTTGTTCGCCGCCGACCGCCGCGCCAGCGTCTGCCGCGCCAGCCGCAGCCCGAGCTGAAGGTTCGTGAAGTGCAGCGGGATCTGCTCCTGGTTCTGCTGCGCCTGCGCCAGCGGCACGCGCAGGCGCACCTGGTAGTCGCGCAGCGAGATCGGCTTGGGCATCACCAGCGGCAGGTCGCGATCAAGAATCCGCTCCGCCAGCGTGAAGAAGCCCACGAAGTCGATCGTGTCCTGCGGGAAGCGCTGCTGGATCAGCTCCGTCATCCCCAGCGCCACGCGCTTGGCCTGGTAGAACCGCCCCCAGCGCATCATCGAGCCCGACTGATCGATCAGCATCGCCGTCGCGCAGTCGCCCGCCCCCTCCGTCAGGTGCAGCTCGAAGTCGCCCGCGTTGATGTGCAGCGGCAGGCCCGGCCCGGCATCATCGCCGGCCCGCTGACGCTCCGCCGCCTGCCGCGCCAGCGCGTTGCGCATCGTCGCCGCCAGCTCGATCTCGCTCAGCGGGTCGCCATACTCGTAAGGCTTGGTCCCCTCGACGCGCTCGCTGGTGCGCCCCGGGTCGTCCGTCGGGTGCCCCTCCTTGTTGCCACGCTGCATCCCCTGGAAGATCTCCAGCAGCGCCTTGTGCCGGATCCCCTTGACCATCCGCGGCGTGAGCTTGAGCGTGGCGTTGCCCTCCTCATCCTCGCCCGGCTCCAGCAGCCCCGCGTCGATCATGTCCTGGATGTACTGCTGCTCCGCCTCGCCCTCGAGCTTCTGCATCGCATCCAGCGCCTGCTGGCCGTATTGCATGATGAACTGCGCCACCTTGGCGTCGGGAAAGAGCGCGTCGGGGCCCTGGAAGCCCTGGCCGTCAAACTCGGTGTATTCAAATTTCATGCGCAGTCAGCCACAGATGAACACGAACGGACACGCACACGCGGCCGTGTCGACCCTGATATGGTTGCGCGCCGCGGCGGCGGCGTCCAGTCTTTTCTCCGGATCGGGCCTCCGCAAGCCGTTTCTGCGGATCCCCGATCCCCAAACCCCGCTCCCCGCCTCACAGCGGCGATTGCCGCGGCACCCCCGGCCGACGCGGGTACCCCTCGGGCGTCGGCCGCTCCTTGACGATGCTGATCACCACCAGCTCCTGCCCGAACGCCGGCGGATACGCCTCCACGAGCTGCACCTCGCCCGCCCCCAGGATCGCCAGCGCGTCGCCCGCCTCGCCCAGCTCGCGCTCCGCCTGCGACGCCTTCATCGCCAGCACACGCCCGCCCACGCGGACCAGCGGCAGCGTGTACTCCAGCACCTCCGCCCCCGGCCCGACCGCCCGCGCCGTGGCCAGGTCATACCGCCCGCGATGAGCCGGATCCCGCCCCAGCTCCTCCGCCCGCCCCTGGATCGCCGTCGCGTTGGCCAGCGGCAACGCCTCGATGCACTGCTCGAGAAAGCGCACCTTCTTGCCCGTGGCATCGAGCAGTGTCACGTGCACGTCCGGCCGGGCGATCGCCAGCGGAACCCCCGGGATCCCCCCGCCCGTGCCCACATCAATCAGCCTCGCCCCCGCCTCCACCGGCTCCAGCCCCGGCACCAGCGTCAGGCTGTCCAGGATCAGCCGCCGCCACGCCGCGGCCGGCTCGCGCGCCGCCGTCAGGTTCATCCGCCGATTCGCCTCCAGCAGGCGATCGACGTAGTCGGCCAGCAGGCCAAGCTGGGCGTCGCTCAGCGTCACCTCCAGGTCCGCCAGCGTCTCGGCAACAAACGCGGGAATGGCCATCGCGGCAGTGTAGAAGGTTGCGGCTCCGCCAAGCGCCTCCCTCCGGAAGGGGCCGCCGCCGCGGCCCGGTGTTGCCCGCAGGCAACAACGCTCGCCCGCTTCGCCGGCCCGCGTGTGGCGTGCAGGCAACATCACGTCGCAACCAGGCCAGCCCATACGACGCGACCGGGCCCGGGTGTGGCGCGTAACATCCTGTCGGAGCTGGAGCTTGACCACCTCCGACCAGTGGCGTGGCACGCCCGGCGCCCCGGCATGCCCTTCGCGGGACCTTGGCCATGACCCGAGCGGCGACCATCCTGACCCTGGCATTGGCGGCCATGCTCGGCAGCGCCTGCCACACGCCCGTGACGCGCACCGGCGAGGCCCGCGTCGCCCCGCCCGCCTCCACCACCTTCGACACCGTCCGCCACAGCCAGCTCCGCGAGCAGCGACCCGCGCCGCCCCTGGCCTGGTACCAGTGGCGCAACGACCTGCACCCGGCCGTCGACCTCGGCACCGCCCCGGCCGTCTACGAACGCAGCGTCACCATCACCACCGATCGCCAACGCAGCTTCCGCGGCCGCATCCACGACGTCTACTCCGAGACCACCCGCCGCACACGCATCCGCGAGACGACGCGCTGACACATCGCCACGCCAGCGCCTTGCCCGATAACCCCACACCCGTCCGATAAGCGCCGCGCATCGCCGTCATCGAGCCATCGCGTGCGCCAGGCCGATGATTCATGGTCTGAGCCGCGCGCCGCACCGCGCCTTCTCGGACGCACAAAGCGCACGATCATTCCATTTTCCGCACCCGCGGTTAACCAGCGCTTGCCAAACGCCGATCATCTGGCTGACGGACACCTCCATCAGTCCAGGAGAAGGGGCGAGCTACACATGCCAAGGCAAAAGGACATTCTCACCACCGGGGAAGTCGCCAAGATCTGCAACGTCGCGCCACGCACCGTGAGCAAGTGGTTCGACTCCGGGCAGTTGCGCGGCTACCGCATTCCGGGCTCCAAGGACCGCCGCATCCCGCTCAGCTCCCTGGTGCGCTTCATGAAAGCCCACCAGATTCCCATGGACGGGCTTCAATCCGGCACGACGCGAGTGCTCATCGTCGACGAAGAGTCCGAGATCATCGAGGTGCTCAGCAAGGTCCTCCAGGAGCAGGCCCAGTACGAGGTGCGCGCCGCCCACAACGGCTTCGCCGCCGGCATCGCCTGCGAGAAGTTCCGGCCCCACGTCATGCTCGTGGACATGCACCTCAGTGACCTGCGTGGCGAAGAGGTCCTCAAGCTCGTGCGCGACAACGAGGACCTGCAACTGACCAAGGTCATCGCCATGAGCGCCAAGCTCACCGAGGGCCAGAGCCAGCACCTGACCAGCAAGGGCTTCGACGGCTACCTGCGCAAGCCCTTCCACGTCCGCCAGGCCATCGAGGTGATCGAGGAAGCCACCGCCATCGTGTACTGACAAGCCGTGGGCTTGACGATCGATAAGCCGGAGTCGCGAGGCTCCGGCTTTTTCATGCGCGCGGGCGCGGGGGAGGAACCACCGATGCATGGTGATGCACACCGATGTGGTGGTTCGCCGTCGCTCAGGGAGCGACGGCCCACGGTTCGTGTGCGGGGTTTAGCGGCGGGTGCCACACAGCATCCCGAAGGGTGCTGTGTGTTGCGAGGCCGCGGCTCGGCGCTTCGCGATCAGGCCGTGGCGCCGGGTGCCACGGCTTGTCCCGAAGGGCAAGCCGTGCGTCGGTCGACCATCGCACAGCTCGCCGCTTCGCGATCAGGCCGCGGCGCCCTGATTACCTCCAACCCTGGTAAAGGCAGCTATTCCATTACCATCGTCTTCACGCGACGCGTCGGCGTGGTCTTGCTCATCACCATGCATCATCACGCATCGGTGGTTGCATCGTCGCGGCACTCACCGCAGGAAACGGTCCACGGAGAACCGCCCGCTGCCGACGAAGACGAACGTCAGGGCGATGAAGAAGAACAGCAGCGCCATCTCCATGCCTCCGAAAGGATCCTGCCGTGTCAGCCAATGGAAGCCGAAGGCGGCAACGGCCATGTTGATGGTCACCAGCACGGCCGCGGGACGGGCGAGAAAGCCCGCCGCCAGCAGCAGGCCGCCGAGAAACTCGGCGATCGCCGCCATGGCCCCGAAGAACGTCGGCAGGGGAAAACCCATCGCCTCGGCCCCGCCGACGATGCCCTC
>SKPT01000541.1 GCA_007119405.1 Phycisphaeraceae bacterium | reverse complement strand
TGCTTCAGCGTTTGGCGGAGCGGCGCGTCACGGCCATCGCGATGGACTGCATCCCGCGGATCACGCGGGCGCAGAAGGTCGACGCGCTCAGCGCCATGGCCAACGCGGCCGGCTACCGCGCAGTCGTCGAGGCGGTGGAGCACTATCCGCGCTTCCTCGCCGGGCAGACGACGGCCGCGGGCTCGCTCAACCCGGCGAAGGTGCTCGTGATCGGCGCCGGCGTGGCGGGGCTGGCGGCGATCGCCGCGGCACGCGGGCTGGGGGCGATCGTGCGCGGCTTCGACCCCCGGCCCGAGGTCGGCGACCAGGTGCGCAGCCTCGGCGCCGAGTTCCTCGAAGTCCCCATCAAGGAAGACGGCAGCGGGACGGGCGGCTACGCCAAGGCGGTGTCGGAGGCCTTTCTCGAAGCCGAAATGAAACTCTTCGCGCAGCAGGCGATGGAAGTGAACATCATCATCTGCAGCGCGCTGGTGCCCGGCCGCGAGGCGCCCAAGCTCATCACGGCGGGGATGGTCGAGTCGATGCGCGAGGGCTCGGTAATCGTCGATCTCGCCGCTCAGCAGGGGGGCAACTGTACCCTGACGCAGCCGGACCAGGTCATCGTGCATCAGGGCGTGCGGATTGTCGGCTACACGGACATGCCCAGCCGCATGGCGATCCAGACGAGCTGGCTCTACGCCTCGACGGTGACGAACATGATCGAGGAGATGGGCGGGGCCGAGGGATTCCGGGTGGATCTGGACAACGAGATCGTGCGCGGCGCCCTGGTCACGCACGAGGGGCGGATCATGTGGCCGGCGCCGGTGCCCGAGCGCAAGGTGGAGTTGCCCGCCCAGCCGTGGAACGAGAGCTCGACGCCCGAGCCTGCCGCCGCGGGGGGCAAGGGGGCCGGGCGTGGGCTCGCCGGGCTCTTCTGGCTGGCGGCGGCGGCGGTGGCGATCGTGGCGGTGGGCTGGGCGGCGCCGGAGGCGTTTCTCAAGCATCTGACGGTGTTCGTGCTGGCCTGCTTCGTGGGCTGGCAGGTGGTCTGGAACGTGACACCGGCGCTGCACACGCCGCTGATCAGCGTCACCAACGCGGTGAGCGGGATCATCATCCTCGGCGGCATGCTGCATCTTTCCGGGGCGCTCTCGTCGCCGGCGACGATCCTCGGCATCGTGGCCGTGCTCATCGCCGCCATCAACATCTGTGGCGGATTCCTCATTACCCGGCGCATGCTCGCCATGTTCCACAAGTAGCTTGCCATGGCCAGCAACCTTGTCACGATTGCCTACATCTTCGCCGCGGGGCTGTTCATCCTTTGCCTGTCGGGGCTGGCGCACCCGGAGACGGCCCGGCGGGGGATCCTCTTCGGAATCGTCGGCATGGTCATCGCGCTGGGCGCGACGGCGGCGAGCGAGGCGTTCACGGGCTATGCCATTCTCGTGGCCGTGTTCCTGCCCGCGGCGCTGATCGGCCTCGTGGTGGCGTCGCGGGTGAAGATGACCGAGCTGCCGCAGCTCGTGGCGATGCTGCACAGCTTCGTGGGGGCCGCGGCCGTGCTGGTGGGCTTCGCGACGCTGCTGGACCACGAGGCGCCCGAGGCGGGCGCTGCGGCGATCATCCACTCCACGGAAATCTTCGTCGGCGTGTGCATCGGGGCCGTGACGTTCACCGGCTCGGTCGTCGCCGCGGGCAAGCTGCACGGCGTGATCTCGGGCAAGCCGCTGCTGATCCCCGGCCGGCACGTCATGAACCTGGCGATATTGATCGCGGCGATCGGGCTGGGCGCGGCCTTTGCCCTCTCCAGCGGCGACGTCGGGGCCCAGCTCGTGCCGCTGTACATCGCCACGGCGATCACCGCGGTGCTCGGGGCGCACCTGGTCGGCGCCATCGGCGGAGCGGACATGCCGGTGGTCGTGTCGATGCTCAACAGCTACTCGGGCTGGGCGGCCGCGGCGGCGGGTTTCATGCTCTCAAATGATCTGCTGATCGTCACCGGGGCATTGGTCGGCAGCAGCGGCGCAATCCTGAGCTACATCATGTGCCGCGGCATGAACCGCTCGTTCATCAGCGTCATTCTCGGCGGCTTCGGTAGCGGCGAGGGCACAGTCGCCGAGGGAGCGGAGGGTGAGACCACGCCCATCGACGTGTCACAGACGGTCGCCCTGCTCAACGACGCCCGGCGAGTGGTGATCGTGCCGGGCTATGGCATGGCCATCGCGCAGGCCCAGCATGCCCTGGCGCGGGCGACGAAGCTCATGCGGGGTCGTGGCATTGACGTGCGCTTTGCCATCCATCCCGTGGCGGGGCGGCTGCCCGGGCACATGAACGTGCTGCTGGCCGAGGCGGGCGTGCCTTACGACATCGTTCACGAGATGGACGAGGTCAACGAGGATTTCCCGGAGACGGACGTCGTGCTGGTCATCGGCGCCAACGACATCGTCAATCCCAGCGCGATCGAGGACCCCAACAGCTCGATCGCGGGCATGCCGGTGCTGGAGGTGTGGAAGGCCAGGACCGTGATCGTGCTCAAGCGGAGCATGGCCAGCGGATACGCGGGCATCGGCAACCCGCTGTTTGTCCGGCCGAACACGCGGATGCTCTTCGGTGACGCGGGCGAAAACGTCGATGCCCTGCTGGCGGCGTTGGAAGGGGCGCCGACGCCATCAGGTACCGTCGCCGCCTGAGCGTCCTCATGCTCGAGCCCTGTCCGGCGCGGCGGCCTGGGCGGGGTTGGGCGCGTCGAGCGGGTGGAGCGTCATACCGGCCTGCCGGGTATGAGCGGTCAAACCACCTCGCGTGCGTCGATCGGCGGGCGGGGTCGGCGGACTGAAGGCCATCAAGGTTCGTTGTCGGGCGCGGCCATGCCGGCGGCGGCGGTGGGTCGGCGGATGTGTGACAGCAGCGTCTCGACCGGGCTGCCCTTGCTGACGAAGGCGTCGGCGCCGACCTCGCGCATGACCTGGGCCATGTCGGCGTCGCTGTACATCGACAGGCCGATCACGCGCACCTTGGTGTCCTGGGCGGTGATGTGGCGTGTGGCCTCGACGCCGTCGACGCGCGGCATGATCACGTCCATGAGCACGACGTCGGGCTGGAGGCGCTGGGTCATGTCGATGGCCTCCTGGCCATCGCTGGCCTCGCCGATGACCTCGATGTCCTGCTGGGCGGCGAGGGTGCGTGCCAGGCCCTCGCGGACGACAGGGTGGTCGTCGGCCAGCAGGACACGAATGAGACGGTCGGGTTGGTCGCGAGCGGGAGCCTGGGGCGGCGCGGCGGCGGCGCGTTCGTGCCGGCCGTTGTCGGCCGTGGTCGCGGGGCCGGCGGGCTTGACCAGGGCGTGGCGCGGAGCGGTGATGCGAACGCGGCATCCCTGGCCCGGGGCGGTGTCGACGTCGAGCTGGCCTTCGATCAGGCCCAGGCGTTCGCGCAGGGAGAGCAGGCCGAAGCCCCCGGTGCCGGCCGCGGGACGGTTGAGGATGGCGGGGTCGAAGCCCTTGCCGTTGTCCGCGATGGTGATGCGAACGCCCTGGCTGTTGGCCTGGCTCATGACCAGCCGGGCGTGCTTGACGCCGGCGTGCTTGGTGACGTTGAACAGCAGCTCGCGGGCGGCGTGGAAGAGCATGAGCCGGACGGTTTCGGACTCGGGCTCGGCGTCGGGGTCGATTTCGGCGTCGACCGCCAGGCCGTACTTCTCGTCCATGCGTGTGGCGAGCCAGCGGAGGGCGGCGGCGAGCCCGGCGTCGAGGAGAATGGGCGGGTTGAGCTCGACGGCAAGGGTGCGCGAGATGTCCAGGACCTGGTCGAGCAGGCTCTGGACGCGGGCGCGCTGGTCGTCGAGCTGGTGTTCGGTGAGGCCTTCGACGTGCATCTTGGCGCTGACGACGACCTGCTGGAGGTGGTCGTGCAGCAGCCGGGCGACACGGGCGCGTTCGCGTTGCTCGGCCTGGCTGAGCTGGCCGGCGAGCTGATGGAGGCGTTGGGCGCGGTCTTCCAGGGCGTCACGCAGTCGTTGGCGTTCGAGCGTGTAGCGGATGCAGCGCTCGAGGGTGGGGGCGTCGAGGCGGTCCTTGAGCAGGTAGTCGGCGGCGCCGGCCTGCATCGCCTGGATGTCGACCTGGCGGTCGTGGATGCCGGTGAGCATGACCATGGGCTTGCGGCAGCCGCGGGCGACCGCTTCCTGGAGCAGCTCCAGTCCGCTGCCGGTGTCCAGGCCGTGGTCGATGAGGTAGATCTCATGCTCCTGGCGCATCAGCGCTTCGAGCCCGGCCTGGTAGGTGCGGGCCCATTGCAGCTCGACCACCCGGTCCTGCACGGCGGTGAGCAGATAGCGCGTGACGACGTAGCTGTCCTCGTCGTCGTCGATCAGCAGAATGGGAAGCGGTTGCCGGGCCATCGTCAATGCTCCTGCGCCTGGCAGCCGGGCAGCGCCACGATGCCCAGCCAGTATTGTCCGATGATCTTCATCGTTTCAACCAGCTCATCGAGTGTTACAGGCTTGGTGATGTAGGAGTTCACGCCCAGGTCGTAGCTGCGGATCACGTCCTCCTCGGCGCGGGAGGTGGTCAGCGCGATGACGGGGATGCAGCGCAGCGACGGGTCGGACTTGATCTCGGCCAGGGCCTGTCGGCCGTCCTTGCGCGGCATGTTCAGGTCCAGCAGGATCAGCCCGGGGCGCGGGGCGGCGTCGGGGGCGGCGTAGGGTCCCTCGCGGCGGAGGTACTGCATGAGCTGCTCGCCGTCCTCGACGAAGCGAAGGTCGTTGATCACACGGTTGCGCTCGAGGGCGTGGTGAGTCATCATCTGGTCGTCGGGGTCATCGTCAGCCATGAGGATGGTGATGGGCTTGGCCTCGGTTACGGCGTCACGGGTCATTTCCGTCTCCCTGGGGGTCGGGGGGCTCGCAGGGCAGGGTCACGATGAAGGTGGCGCCCTGCTCCGGTTGGCTCTGGACGTCGATGCGGCCGCCGTGGCGTTGGGCGATCTTCCAGCACACCGCCAGGCCGATGCCCGTCCCTTCGTAGGGGCTGGAGCGGCCGTGCAGTCGTCGGAAGGGGGTGAACAGCCCGCCCTGGTGCTCCGGCGCGATGCCGATGCCGTGGTCGCGCACGAACAGCCGGCAGCCGCGGGCCTGGCCGTTGCCCGCTCCGGGCGCGTGCCCGTCAAGCGACTCGGCCCAAAGCTCGACGCGTGGCGGCTCGTTGGGCCGATGGAACTTCAGGGCGTTGGCGATGAGGTTCTGGAGCAATTGCCGCATCTGAAGCGGGTCCGCGTCGAGTGTGGGCAGGTCGTGGACGATCACCTCGCCATCGGTCTGCTGGATGCGCATCTCCAGGTCCGAAAGCACCTCCTGGGCGATCTGGTTCAGATCGACGCGCTCGAAGGGGCTGGCCTTGGTCGTGATGCGCGAGTAGGCCAGCAGGCCGTCGATGAGATCGCGCATGCGATCGACCGCGGCGAACATGCGTTGGAGGAAGTCGCGGCTTTGCTCGTCGAGCTTGTCGCCGGCGCTTTCCTGGAGCATCTTGCCGAAGCCCTGGACCTTGCGCAACGGCTCCTGGAGGTCGTGCGAGGCGATGTAGGCGAACTGCTCGAGCTCCTCGTTGGAGCGTTTGAGGGCGGCGGCGGTGCGTTGGAGCCTTTCCTCGGCGTGCTGGCGTTCGGCGATCTCGCGACGGAGCTGCTCGTTGGCGTCGCGCAGCCGGCTGGTGCGCTCGCTGACGCGTCGCTCCAGCGTCTCGTTCATGGTGCGCAGCTTCTCGGCGGCGTCCTTCTCGGTGGTGATGTCGATGCACGCGCCGACGTAGCCGGCGAAGCTGCCGTCGGCGAGGAAGCGCGGCATGGCCTCGTCGAGGATCCACCGGTATTGGCCGTCGATGCGGCGCAGGCGGTACTCCATGCGGAACGGCTCGCGGGAGTCGAACCCGCGTTCGTAGCTCGCGCGGACGCCCGGCCGGTCCTCGTCATGGATGCTCATCAGCCAGCCGTCGCCGCGTTCCTGCTCGAGCGTGCGGCCGGTGAAGCTCAGCCACTGGCGGTTGACGTAGGTGCAGCGTTTTTCGGCGTCGGACATCCAGATCATCGCCGGCGTGGCGTCGCTGATGCGTCGGAAGCGGCGCTCGCTCTCGCGCAGCTCGGCCTCGGTGCGGCTGCGGTCGATGGCCTGGCCGAGCACGTTGGCCAGGGCCTGGAGGAATGCCACGTCGTACGGCGAGAAGGACTGGGGGCGTGTCGAGTGCACGCACAGCACGCCGAAGCGCCCATTCTGCGGGCGATTGTGGCTCTCGGCGTGGATGATCGTGCTCATGCCGCTGGCGACGCCGTGCTCGAGGAGCAGGGGTGAGCCGGCGAAACGGGTTTCGGCGGCGAGGTCCTCGACGACCACCGGCTCGCCGGCGTGGAGCGTGTAGCCGACCTGGTAGCGCTGATCGGCGGGCAGCGTGGTTCGTCCGACGTGGCCCGGGTTCCAGCCGACGCCGGCGCGCAGGAGCAGGCGGTCGCCCTGCGAGTCGAGCTCCATGACCTTGGCGTACTCGGCGTCGAGCTCGCTGGTGGCGATCTCGCAGATGCGCTGCATCAGCTCACGCTCCGGCACGCCGCTGAGCGCCGCGACGCCGAGCTGGGCGACGGCGGCCTGCTGCCGCTCGCGCACGGCGCGTTCGCTGGCCTCGAGCCCGATGCGCTCGCTGCGGTTGATGATCGTCCCCAGCAGCACCACGAGCAGCGCGGTGCCCGTGACGCCGCTGGCCAGGACGGTCACCGGCATCAGGCTACGCGCTGCACGCAGGTACTGCTGGTCCGGAGCGCTGATGAGGCGCCACTCGCGTCGGCCGAGTTCGATGGCCTCGGTGTGGCTGATGTCCGCGTCGGCGGCGATCTCTTCGGGGCCGTACAGCAGCACCGGCTGGCCCGGGCCCGAGTCGTCCCAGATCTGGATGTTGATGTGGTGGGGCCAGAAGTGGCGAAGGTCGACGCCCTCGACGATGGTCGGGATGCGGAAGGCGCCGGCGACGAAGCCGTCGAGCTCGATGGCGCGGGGGTCGCGCGGGTGCTCCGGGCGATGCACGTAGCCGAACACCCACACAAGCTGTTCGTGAATGGGCGGGGTGGCGACCAGCTCGCCGGTGCGCCGCGCCTCGGCCATCGCCAGCCGGGCGGCCTCGAAGCTTGACAGGTCCAGGCCCCACAGCACGTGGCCCTCGGTCCAGGGGGCGATGTAGTGGATGGGCGTGTAGACGTCGCGATCGGGGGCGCGGCGGAACCCGTCGTCGGTCAGCTCGCGGACCTGGTAGCCCTGGATCGGCGGCGCCGGGTGGCGATGGGGCGGGTCCTCCGGCCGGGGCTGGGCGTCCACGGGGCGGAGATAGACGCTCTCGGGCAGCTCGGTGGTCTCGTGGATGAGGCGCTGGTCGTGGTCGATGCGCGGGATCCATTGCACACTGTCGACGGCCCGATGGTAGCGCAGCAGGTGGTCGCCGAAGATCTGAAACTGCTGCCAACTGACCTGCTCCGTGCCCACGAACAGGCCGGCGAGCGAATGGACGGTCTCGAAGTTGGTGCGGACGCGGCGCTCCACGGTCTGGGTCATCTCCTGGGCGCGCAGCTCGAAGTCCGACATGATGAGCTGGCGCTCACGCGCTGCGATGTACTGGAAGAGCGTGACGGAGATGATCAGCCCCAGCGCGCCCACCATGAGCACCGGCCACCATCGTCGGTAAGGCACCGACCGACTCCGGGTTGTCGCGCGGTTCATCATTGGACTCCGAGCGAGCCCGCTTCGCTTCTCCGTCGCTCGGGCCAGCGCAAGCGCATTGGCTGGCAACCCAATGGTAGGCAGGGTCCCGTGACCCGTCGCGCGGAAATGTCTTGGTTTGGCGCCCGGCCGCGCTCATGACGTGCCGGGGCATCGCCGGGCGCCGCTGGGGGATGCCCCGAGCGGCAGGGGCGCCTTGTGGGCAGCGTCTATCGGGAAGCGGCGCTCCGCTCGACCCACCCGACAACGGAAGTTCACGGCGTTCAGTGGCACGCAACGCCGTGAACGCTGGTTGTAGGGTGGGTAGAGCGAAGCGAAACCCACCAGTCTTGCCGTGGATCCACGAGCATCGCGGTGGGTTTCGCTGCGCTCTACCCACCCTACATCAGCGCCGCCACGCGTAAAGTTC
>SKPT01000124.1 GCA_007119405.1 Phycisphaeraceae bacterium | reverse complement strand
TTAACCATCGTTACGCTTCTGTCAAGACAACGGCGCCTGAATATCTATTTTAACCCCCGCCTTGGAGACCGACATGCCCCTGAGCATCGGACAAGGACCGCTGGCCAACTTCGACGAGCCCATCCGCGTGCTGATGGACTGCCACCGGCGGATTGAAAAGTTCCTCGGCCTGCTGCTGCGCGTCGCCGAGGAAGGCGCCGGCGGCAAGCTCAGCCAGGAGCAGCGCGACGCCGCCGACGCCGCCCTGCGCTACTTCACCAACGCCGCGCCGCACCACACGCTCGACGAGGAACAGGCGCTGTTCCCGGCCATGCGCCGCCACAGTGACGACCCGCGCGTGGCCGAGGCCGTGCGCCGCATCGAAGCCCTCGAGGCAGAGCACGACAAGGCTGAGGCGCTGCACGAGCGTGTCGCGGAGCTGATGTCGCGTTGGCTGGAGGAGGGCGCGCTGGAGGCCGAGCCGTTGACGGAGCTCAAGCAGACGCTGACGGAGCTGCGCCAGGCCTATGCCCGCCACATCGCCGAGGAGGATGAGGTGATCTTTCCGCTCGCCGCCGAGGTGCTCGCCCGCGAGGCGCTGCTGGACGTCGGGCGCGAGATGGCCGAGCGACGCGGCATTGACATGGCGACGAATCGCCCGCGCTGCCGCCACGCCAAGGCCAACCGGCAGAAGTGATCGAAGCGCTTCGCGAAGCCGCAAGCGGCACGCCCGACATCCGAATCCCAAACCCGAAATCCGAAATCCGAAATTCGAAATTTTCCCGAGGAGTCCCCCATGACCGCCATTGACATCGCCACCCCCGTGGGCCAGCTCATCGCCGAGCGGCCGAGCCGATCGCGCCTCTTCGAGCACCTGGGCATTGACTATTGCTGCGGGGGCAAGCGTCCGCTGGCCGAGGCATGCGCCGAGCGCGGGCTGGACGCCGGGACGGTGGCGAAGCTGCTGGCCGCGGCCGAGCACACCGCCGAGGAGCCGACCCGCGACTGGAACGAGGCGACGCTGACCGAGCTGGCTGGCCACATCGAGCAGGCGCATCACGCCTACCTGCGCCGCGAGCTGCCGCGGCTGTCCGGCCTGATCAACAAGGTCGCGTCGGTGCATGGCCAGTCCTACGCCTGGCTGATCGAGCTGCGCGAGGTGTTCGCGGGCTTCGTCGGCGAGCTCAACGAGCACATGCTCAAGGAGGAGCGCGTGCTCTTTCCGATGATCCGCCAGCTCGAAGCCGGCCAGGCCGACGCCGCGTCGCACTGCGGCGGCCTGGGCAACCCGGTGCGCATGATGGAGCACGAGCACGACCAGGCGGGCGCGGCGCTGGCCCGGATGCGCGAGCTGACCGGCGGGTATCAGCCGCCCGACGGTGCGTGCAACACCTTCCGCGCCATGCTCGACGCCCTGGCCGAGCTCGAGCACGACATGCACCAGCACGTGCACAAGGAGAACAACATTCTCTTCCCACGCGCCATGGCGATCGAGGGCAAGTGACCCGGGCTCGGGCACTGACCAACCGCGAAGAAGCGAAGCAGGCGAAGGGCGCGAAGGCGCGTGTGCAGCGCATTTGGCGGTGCCACACAGCATCCCCAAGGGTGCTGTGTGCGAAGCACCGTTGACGTTCGCACGCTGCCGGGACGCCTGAGCCCTGGCGGGCAAGCCGTCGGTGGCACCCCGGGGCTGAGGCAAGCCGAACGGGTGGATTTGCCCGGCGCACCGCGTTGGTTTATAACCGCTCGGCCTGCCTGGGAGAGCGCGCCATCGAACACTTCGCCGACCGACTGCTCGCCGCCTGCCGCGCCAAGCGTGGCCCCGTGTGCGTGGGGTTGGACCCGGTTCTCGAGCGGCTGCCCGACGCGCTGCGCGGCGACGACGCCGTGGCCGGCATCGAGCGTTTCTGCCTGGAGGTGATCGACGCGGTCGCCGGGCACGTGCCGTGCGTGAAGGTGCAGGCGGCGTGCTTCGAGCGGTATCGCGGGCCGGGCTTCGAGGCGATGTTCCGCGTCCTGGCCGCGGCGCAGCAGGCCGGGCTGGTCGCGGTCCTCGACGCCAAGCGCGGCGACATCGGCATCAGCTCGGGGCACTACGCGGCCGCGTTCCTCGGGCCCGACGCCCCCGCCGACGCGCTGACGGTGCACAGCTACCTTGGCGGCGACTCGCTCCAGCCTTTCATCGAAGCCGCCGCCGCCCACGGCCGCGGGCTGTTTCCCATGGTGCGCACGAGCAACCCCGGCGGGGAGATGCTTCAAGCCCTGAAGCTCGCCGACGGCCGCGACATCAGCGAGGCGGTGGCGGACATGGTCGCCGAGCTGGGCCAGGGCCACGTGGGCCCGGCGTCGGGCTACAGCCTGGTCGGGGCGGTGGTCGGCGCGACCAAGCCCCAGGCCGCCGCCGCGCTGCGCCGGCGCATGGCCCGGCAGATCTTCCTGGTGCCCGGCTTCGGGGCCCAGGGGGGCACCCCCGCGGACGTGCGCGCCTGCTTTCACGACGACACCACCGGCGCGCTCGTCTCCGCCAGCCGCAGCGTGCTCTACGCCTTTGAGAACGCCCCCGGCGACTGGCGCCACGCCGTCGCCAACGCGGCGCGCCGCTTCGCCGACGAAGTCGCCGCGGCGATCACATCATGACACCCCGAGCAGACTCGTCACCGCACCTTTCAGGTCTGGTGCTGCCCAGCTTCGGCCAGTTGGCGCTCGAAGCGCTGGCGGTTGGTGCGGTTGTCCATCAGCACCAGCACGCGCTGGCGATGATGGTCCGGAATCACCTGGTCCAGCGCCTTGCGCACCTGCCCGATGTGCGTGCGCCGCGACAGGTGCGTGAGCACCACCGCCTCGGCGCTCGACGCTTCGAGCAGGTTCACGATGTCGTCCAGGTGCAGGTGCTTGCCCACGGCCGCACGGCTGCGGTGGCCGGGCTCGAGGAACGTGCACTCGGTGATGATGATGCGCGCCTCGAGCAGGTCGGGGCGCTCGAAATGCGCCCCCCACATCGTGTCGCCCGTGTAGGCGACCAGCGGAATCTCCAGCGTGTGGGTGATCGGCTCGCCGCGGGCCTTGAGCTCGACGATGCGCTCCTGCGGCAGGTCCGCGAGCTCCGGCCGCAGCTTGGAGCGCTGCTCGATGACGGTAAAGCCCAGCGACGGCACGGTGTGAGAAGTCTCGAAGCCTCGGAGGTAGATGTTGTTCTTGATCTCCAGCTGCTCGTCCGGCGCCAGGGCGACGACGTTGTAGGGTGTGCGCTGGGCTTCGAGGTCGATCCAGGCGGTCATGACGTTGCGCACGGGCTTCTCGAGCTCGGGGTGGCACACGAGCGTGCCCGTGCCGATGCCCTGGAAGTGGCGCTGCGAGAAGTAGTAGGCCAGGGCGGCGGCATGATCCATGTGGCCATGCGACAGCGCCACGTGGTCGGCGGTGAGCACGGGCTTGGGCGCCGAGCCGATGTCGAAGCAGACGTCGAGCTCGGGCACGTGGACGGCGGTCTGCTCCCCGGCGATGGAGATGCCCTGGACGCGGTAGGGCGGGATGTAGAGATAGCCCATCTGGGGGCTGCGGGCGGGCTCGCGTGGAATCATGGCAGGACCTGGCTGCGGCGGTCGGCGGGGGGAGGCAAGGGCCCGGGACGTCGGCCGACCGCCTGCGTGCAGGCCGGTGATCCGGGGCAATCGGCCGCGACGGGAATCGAACCCGCGGCATGGCCGCCCGGGCGTCGCAGGGACGCCCGTCGGCCCGGCCGGATCGGCGCTTCCGCGGCGCCGACGGCAAGTATCCCCCGCTTCGCCCGCCGGAGCAAGGCCGCCCCTGGCCCCAGCCACACGGACTGGCCCGGATGATGGGGTGCACGGACACACAGTCACGAGGCGCGGCTTGGACGCGGCGCCCGCGCCGGGAATCATCCGGATTCGTGTAAGAACCTGTGTGACAAGGGTGTGACAAGGGTGCCAGGTGCACCTCAGATTTGTCTCAGACGCACTCCACGGCGGGTTGGGTGGCACCCCGAGGAGGGCTTGCCCCACACGTTCCAAGATGATATTCAGGCATGTTTTACCTCTGCTGTCCGCCGTGTCGGGGTGATGATTGCGAACGATTCGGGCTAGCCGCGTGGGGTTAACCCGTAGGGGGTTTTTCCAACAACGCTGCAAGCCGGGCCATGGCACTGCACGTATCGTTGGATTGCCTGTCGGGAGGTCCATGACTGCCGAGCGCGACAACCCGGTCCGCGAGACAAACGGCGCCGACGAACGACGCGAGCTTGAGCGACGCCTGGCGGACGCGCAGGCGCGGCTGGAAGGCGAGACCGCCGCGCGGCGGCAGTGTGAGCATGCGCTGCGCGAGTGCCGTCAGCGCTACCGCCTGGTCGCCGAGCACGCCAACGACAAGGTTGCCCTGCACTCGCCTGATGGGGTTTACCAGTACGTGTCGCCGGCCTCGCGGACGCTGGTGGGCTATGAGCCGGAGGATCTCATCGGCGAGTCCGCCCTCGACAAGATCCATCCGGACGACGTGCAGACCGCCGGCCGGTCGCTCGCCGCCCTCCAGCAGGGCGAGGAACAGGTCACGACCATCTACCGCATGCGCCACCGCGATGGCCACTACGTCTGGCTGGAGACGGTCAGCAAGGCCATCACCGACGCGGACACCGGGCAGGTGCTGGAGATCATATCCGTCTCGCGCGACGTGACGCGCCACTACGAGGCGCTTCAGCACCTGCGCCTGATCCAGGCGGCGATCGAGCAGGTGGGCGAGGCGGTGCTGATCACCGACGCCGAGCTCGACCCGCCCGGGCCGCGCATCCGCTACGCCAACCACGCCTTCACGCAGATGACCGGGTACACGCTCGAGGAGGTGTACGGCAAGACGCCGCGCATTCTCCAGGGGCCCGAGACCAGCCGCCGGGAGTTGGACCGGCTCAAGCAGTCGCTGGCGCGTGGCGAGCGCTTCGAGGGCCAGACGTACAACTACCGCAAGAACGGCGAGCGCTTCATTCTGCACTGGCACGTCACGCCCGTGCGCGACGAGTCGGGGCGCGTCACCCACTTCGTGGCGATCCAGCGCGACATCACCGAGCAGCAGCGGGCCGAACGCCTGGCCCGGCAGCGCGAGGCGGAGCTGGCGCACGTCGGGCGGCTGAGCACCATGGGGCAGATGGCCTCGGAGCTGGCGCACGAGCTGAACCAGCCGCTGGCGGCGATCGGCAGCTACGTTCAGGGCGGGCTGCGGCGGCTGCGCAGCGGGCGCTTCGACATGGCCGAGCTCGACGAGCTGCTGTCGCGCGTCGACGCCCAGAGCCAGCGGGCCGGGCAGATCATCCGGCGGATGCGCCAGTTCGTGCGCAAGCGCGAGCCGGAGCGCACGGCGATTGCGCTGACCGCCCTGATCGAGGAGGTGGCGGAGCTGATCGAGGTGGAGCTGCGCCACCAGGAGGTGGAGTTGGAGCTGGAGCTGGCTGACGACCTGCCGGCGGTGATCGTCGACACGATCCAGATCGAGCAGGTGATCCTGAACCTGATTCGCAACGCGATCGACGCGATGGCGGACGTGGAGCCGGGCCGGCGGCAGGTCACCGTGCGCACCCGCCGCGAGGGGCCGCACGCCGTGGCGCTGCAGGTCAGCGACACGGGCCCGGGGATCGATTCGGCGGACCTGAACAGGGTCTTCGAGCCTTTCTACTCGACCAAGAGCCGCGGCATGGGCATGGGCCTGACCATCAGCCGATCGATTGTCGAGGCGCATGGCGGCGAGCTGATTGCCGCGCGCAACGACCCGGGGCCCGGGCTGAGCTTCACCGTGCGCCTGCCGGTGCGGCCGACGACCGACGAGCAGTGACGCCGGGCCTGGACCGGATCGATAAGAACGCGTGAGCGCCAAGTTTACGCACTGGCCGCGAGGCCGCCGGGAAACAGGCACCGTGATCCCTGGTGAACCGCCCCGGCGAAGGGGTCTGGTTGTGGCCGCCCCATTTTCACCGATCCTCGGTGCCACCGTGGCGACACCCGACGGGTTTAAAGGCAGAAGGCGCAAGGCTAGAATCTTCGATAATAAAACTGACCGGTCCAGTGTCTGATCTGCAACAGCCCATGAAACGGGAATGGATGTCTGCACAGCCGACGGTTTACGTGGTGGACGACGACGCGGCGATGCGTGATTCGCTGACGTGGTTGATCGGATCGGTCGGCCATCGCGTCGAGGCGTTCGGTACGGCGGACGAGTTTCTCGAGCGGATCACGCAGTTCGACCACGCGCCGCGCGGCTGCCTGGTGGCGGATGTGCGTCTGCCGGGCATGAGCGGGCTTGATTTGCAGGACGAGCTCAACAAGAAGGGGATCGGCCTGCCGGTGCTGATGATCACCGGCCACGGAGACGTGCCGCTGGCGGTGCGGGCGATCAAGGCCGGGGCGCTCGACTTCATCGAGAAGCCGTTCTCTGACCAGGTGCTGCTGGGCGGGATCCGCCAGGCGCTGCGTCGGCAGGAGCAGCAGCAGGCGACCGAGGCGAACATGGGTGAGCTGAAGCGCCGCTACGACGCGCTGACGCCACGCGAGCGGCAGGTGCTGGACCTGGTGGTCCAGGGCCGGCTGAACAAGCAGATCGCCGCGGACCTGGACCTGAGCCAGAAGACGATCGAGGTCCACCGCGCCCACGTGATGGAGAAGATGGGAGCGGCGAGCCTGGCGGAGCTGGTGCGCATGGCGGTGAACCTGGAGCAGGCCGGGCACATGGACCCACAGCAGACCCCGCCGGGGTTCTGACGCCCCCGCCACGGCGAAGGCGCCCGGCCACGGCCAGGCCCTGGGCGGATAAGCTTGCATGATGGACCACGAGCCCCCTGGCCCGACGTTGACGTGCGCCCAGGTGCGCGAGCTGGATCGCCTGGCGATCGAGCACCTGGCGATGCCCGGCATCATCCTCATGGAGAACGCCGGGCGCAACGCCGCGGAGGTGGCGCTGGCGGAGCTTGCCCGGGGCGCGGGCCGCGGCGCCGTCGTCCTCGCCGGCGGGGGGAACAACGGCGGCGACGGGTACGTCATCGCCCGCCACCTGCACAACCGCGGCGCGGCCGTGCGCATCGTGGCGCTCAAGGCCCCGAGCGAGCTGACGGGCGACGCGGCGATCAACGCGGAGATATGTCGGCGGATGGGGCTGGGCATCGTGGTGGTGGAGCAGGCGGGGCGGTTGCCATCGCTTGAGGGCGCGGCGTTGGTGGTTGACGCGTTGCTGGGCACGGGTTTTCGCGGGCAGGTCCGGGAGCCGGTCGCCGGGGCGATTGAGCGGAGCAACGACGCCGGGGCCGGCGGGGCGCGGGTGCTGGCGGTGGACGTGCCCTCGGGGCTGGATTGCCAGAGCGGACGGCCGAGCAACGCGACGGTGCGGGCGGACGTGACGGTGACGTTCGCGGCGTACAAGTCGATATTTGATGAGCCCGGGGCAAGCGATTACGCGGGGCGGGTGGTGGTGGCGGACATCGGCGTGCCGCCGGGATTGTTGGAGATGGTGCGGGGTGGAGGTGGTTGAAGGGTTGGGGAGGCTTGGCGAAGCCGCGAGCGGCGGGCGGTTCGACTTGACGACGGGGGTCGGGGGTGGTTAAATGCGTGGCTCACCTGGGCCGGCGTGGCCCTGGACTTCTTTGAACCGGGCGGAGCCGCAGCCGCGGCCGAGCCGCAAAGAGGCGCCCCGTCAACGCGGGGCGGTCTGAACGCATGGCCAACTACACGGGCCCGAAGGTCAAGCTCTCACGTCGTGTCGGCGTGCCCATCGCCGACGTCCCCAAGCACACCACCAAGCGCCAGCTCAACCCGCCGGGGGTGCACGGCTTCCGCGGCCGGCGGTTGCGCGACTACGGCCTGCGCCTGAACGAGAAGCAGAAGCTGCGCTACCACTACAACGTGATGGAGAAGCAGTTCCGCCTCTACGTGGACGAAGCCAATCGCACGCGCGGCAACACGGGTGAGATCCTGCTGCGGCTGCTCGAGCGCCGCCTGGACAACACGATCCGCCGGCTGGGCTGGGCGCGGACCATCTGGCAGGCGCGTCAGCTCGCGGCCCACGGGCACCTGCTGGTCAACGGCCGCAAGACCGATCGGCCCAGCTACCAGGTCAAGCCCGGCGACGAGATCCGCATCAAGGAAAAGTCGCAGAAGTACGTGCGCGACAACATGGAGTCGCTGCCCGGCCACGACGTGCCGACGTG
>SKPT01000301.1 GCA_007119405.1 Phycisphaeraceae bacterium | reverse complement strand
CGCCGCGGCCGCCGCCCGCTGCATCCGCTGCGCCACCGGCGCCCACGCCTCGGCCGCCTCGGCCGACAACGCCTCGTCATCCAGCTCCGCCAGGGCCGCGACCTTGTCGTTGAGCTCGCCCAGCGCCGCCTGCGCTGCGCCCAGGTCCTCCGCCGACAGCGCCGTTCGCACCGCGCCATACGAGGCCAGCACGTCCGACATCGCTGCCCGATGCGCCGCCGAGGACGCGTCCGTCGGCAGCGTCGGCTGCGGCGCCGCCCGCGACAGCACCCAGGTGATCTTGACCTCCACCTCGTCGGCCGCCCGGGCCATGCCCATCATCGCCCGCGGCGGATCGATGCCGAAGTCCGTCATCAGCAGATCCTTCTGCACGTCCAGGCGCACACGCCCGTCCGCGAGCCGGCTCAGCCGCAGCTCCAGCTCCACGTCGCGGCTGGTTCCGGCGACCGTCAGCTCACCCCTGGCCGTCCAGCGCGCCGCGTCGCCGGCGTCGCTCGCCGCCGCCAGCTCCTGGAGCGTGAACGTGACGTAAGGATGGTCGTCCGCCTCCAGCGCATCGTGCATGTTCGACGCCAGTCCGCGCCGGTTGCCCTCGAGCTCTTTGACCGGGATATTTACCCAGATCGCCGGCGTCGCGTCGTCGTCGACGAGCGCGTGATCGAGGCGCAGCTCGCCGTCGCGGTCGACCCAGCGGCCGGGCAGATCGACGAAGCCGACGATCGTCTCGCTCGTGCCCGACCAGTCGTGGATGTTGCTCGTGCCCTCGACGAGGACGCTGCTGTCGGCGTTCGCGCTGTGGTAGCGCACGCTCGGTGCGTCCGCCGCGGCGAGGGTCATGGGGGCCAGCGCAAGCGCCGCGCCGCTGAGCATGGTGGTGAGCCTTTTCATCGTTGCCATCCTTTCCTGATGCAATGAAGCGTGTGTTGTCGTTGAACCAAGCCCGCGGGCGACGGTTAGGCCGCCCACGGGAATCCCACGAAGAAGCGTTAGAAGCCGAAGGAGATTTCGGCGATCACACCGTTGAACGACGGGTCCTGCCAGGCCTGGATTCCGCCCACCGTCTCACCGGCGCTGAAGCCGTCGTAGGCCTGGTAGACGTACTCGACCTTGGCCAGGACGGTGGAAAAGATCCAGTATCCGCCGCCGACCTGGACGCGGTGCACGTGCCCGCTGCTGGAGCTGCCCGCCAGGCGCTGGGCCGCGGCGCCGCTGTAGCGGGCGGCAGCGTGGAGGCGCGGCTGGATGTAGTACACGCCCTCGACGCCGTAGTAGTACCACTCTTCCCGGCCGCCGGCGCTGGAGCGGTCGCGCACCCAGCCGACGTTGCCGTACAGCTCCACGTCGCCACTGATCCAGGTCACGTCGCCCTGGAACGCCAGCACACTCGTGCCCGTGCCCACGAACACCTGCCCCGGCGCGTTGCCGGTGAAGATGCCCTGGTAGACCCCGCCGCCGCGGCTGGTGCGGAAGTGATTCGAGCTGGCGTTGTCGTCGGCGTGATGCACGTGATACGTCGAGCCGGCCAGGCGCAGATCGCCCAGGTTCGCCCACAGCTTGCCGTGGACGCTGATGCCCCGGCCCGGGTCGAACCCGCCCGTCTCATCGCCGCTGCCAAAGCCCACCAGCCAGTTGACCGGGCTCTCGTAGGCGTTGAACGCCTCCATGCCGATCTCGGTCGTCTTCGGGTCCATCACGTGGTTGCCCACCAGCGGGTTGCGCTGCGAGCGGGCGTTGTCCGTACGCCGATAGCGATAGTCGCCGAAGTCGATCTCGAACTGCCCGGCCTTGACGTCGATCACGTCCATGAGCTGGCCCAGCAGCGTGCCCTCGGTGCCGGGAATCGAGCGGACGATCATGTAGCCCTCGTGGCCCTGGAGCTTGTCCGCGCTCGTCGGGCTGGACAGGTACAGGTCGAAGTACACCTCCAGCGCCCCGTCGTACAGGTCCGCCAGGAAGTCGATGCTGCCCCAGGCCGTCTGGAACCCGGGCTCCAGCGCCCCGGGCAGGCTCTGTCCAGCCGCGGTGACCACGTCGCTCTGTTGCAGGTACTGCAAGCGACCGGCCGTCTGCACACCCATGTAAAGATCAATGGGCCCGCCGCGCCCGATGAGCACGCTCATCTCCTCGAGCCGGCCATGCTCCATCCAACCGTCGTAGCGCACGCGCTCCCATCCGGGCTTGAACGCGGAGGTATCGAACACCGCCGCCCCGTTTTCCGGTGCCTCGGCCTGCTGCTGCTCGACGCCCTCGAGGCGAAGCTGAAGCAGCTCCAGCTCGGCGCGCAACTGCTCGACATCGTTGTCCTGGCCAAAACCCGGCGCCGCCAGCATGGCCGCGGCGAGTCCGCCGGCCAGAAAGCCGGCCCTTCTTGAAACCTTTGCCTTGTCCATCATCGTTGATTCCTTTCGTGTCCTGCTTATTTTCGAAGCCGGCCGGCGCACGCCGGCCCGGGCGGTGAACCGGGGGCGAGCTCACGTCATGGCGGCACCTCCTTTGCGTTGGCCGCCCGCCCGGCGGCGGCTTGCACGAGATCCACCAGCGCCGGGCGCGGCCGGCCCGTCCAGTAGTAGAAAAGCCCCTGCTCGACGATCCGCGCGTCGCGATGCGAGGAGTCGCGGCTGATGGCGATCACCCGCACCTGCGGCTGGGTCTGCTTCAGCAGCGAGATCTCCAGTTGCGCCGCGTCCGCCCGCTGCTCGATCCGGTCCACGATCGCCACCGCCAGCGGCTCGCGGCAGGCCCGGGCCGTCGCGTCCGCCCCCGGCCGCACCGCCTCGACGGCAAACTCGCCCGCCGGCAGGTGCGCCCCGAGGAACGCCGCCACCGCCGGGTCCGGGCTGATGATCAGAATCGGCGTCGCGCTCACAGTTTCAGGTCCTTCCCGGCCGGGCCAACGGGGCCCGCCCTACACCCCACACCTGTATGCAACCCATATGCCTAAACAGATAGGATTATCTTAAATGTTTTATGTCGCTTATATCGCGTGACTTACGCATGAACGGGCGGCGCCGACGCCGGCGCCCGCCGGGCCCGCATGTCGCGCCGATGTGACAACCAGCGGCCACCGGGGCGCCGCGGTCGGTTTAAAATCCGAAAAATACGCCTGTTACAATCCTTCACCCCGCCGCGACACGCCCGCATCGCCTGTCGCGCCAATGTGACAATCAGCCCCCGCCAACCCCACCCCTGACGACCCGCCACGGCCACAGCCGATAAAATGGTGCCGATTTGACCTCGCCCCACGCCGAGCTCTGGCCCCACCTGCGACGCGCGCTGCTCATCGCCGCCGTCGCCGTCGCCGCCATCTTCCTCGCCTACGAGCTGATCGAGCGACTGCTGCTCGCCGAGCTCGACCCGCAGCGCCTCGGCGTGCTGCATCGGGTGCGCGGGCTGATGGCTTCGCTGCTGGCCGCCGCCCTGGTCGCCCTCCTGCTGCTGCGCAACGCCCCGGCCCTGCCCGAACGCTGGCCCGCCGCGCCCGGCTTCGGGCAGTTCCAGCGACCCACCCGCCAGCAGCGACGCCGGGCCTACGCCCAATGGTTCATCCGCATGCGCTGGCTGGCGCTGCTCGCCTCGGCCCTGCTCGTCCTGCCCGTCGTCTGGGCGCTTCAGCTCGTGCGCCCCGACGCCCTGGTCCCGCTGCTGCTGACGCTGCTGGTCCTCGCGGGGCTCAACGGCCTGTACACGGCGATGCTCCGACGACAGGCCGTGCCCGCCGCCCTGTTGCCCGTGCAGGCCTACGGCGACCTGCTCGTGCTCACGGTGCTGCTGCACTTTTCCGGCGGCATCGACAACCCGCTCGCCCCGCTGATGCTCATTCACGTGATCATCGCCGGCGTCGTGCTCAGCCCGCGCCACTGCTTCGCCGTCGCTGCCGTGGGCAGTGTGCTCTTCGCCGCCATGGCCCTGGGCCAGGCCAGCGGGCTGCTGGCGCATTACCCGCTGCTGATCGCCGGCCGCGCCACCGCGGTCGAGACGGCCCCGCTTTACGTCGCCAGCCACATCCTGGTGCACGCGGCGATCCTCCTGCTGACCGCCTACTTCGTCAGCGCCCTGGGCCGGCGCATCCGCCGCGACGAGCAGCAGCTCGTGCGCCTGGCCGACGAGGCGCTGGCCCATCGCCAGCTCGTCGAGCAGGCGCTTCAGACGACGGAGACCGGCCTGTGCGTGTGCGACGGCCAGGGCCGCAGCACCTGGACCAACGAACGCTGGCGCGCCTGGTTCGGCGACGCGGGCATCGACGAGCTGGCCACCGCCTGCGGCTGCGCCAGCCCCGCTCGGCAGGCGATGGACGTCGGCCAGCGCTGCACCGCCGAGATCACCCTCCCGCCCGACGCCGACCCGCGCCAGCAGCGCACCTACCAGATCACCACCGCCCCACTGGCCGGCCGCGACGGCAAGCCCACGCACGTCGTCTCGCTGGCGCGCGACATCACCGATCAGCTCGCCATGCAGGCCCGGATGCTCCGGGCCGGCAAGCTCGCGGCCGTGGGCGAGCTCGCCGGGCAGGTCGCCCACGAGGTCAACAACCCCATCGCCATCATCAGCGCCAAGGCCCGCCTGCTGCTGGAGAACGACCGCGAGCCCGTGCCCGCCAAGCTCCGCAGCGAGCTGGTCAAGATCACCGA
Organism: Phycisphaeraceae bacterium; assembly: GCA_007119405.1. The sequence goes on along the minus strand of SKPT01000301.1, from coordinate 3,615 downwards.
CCTGGCCGACCGCGTCGCCCAGATCGCCCAGGGCCTGCTCTCCTACTGCCGGCCGTCGCCCGCGACCCGCCAGCCGACCAACCTCGCCACGCCCATCCGCGCCGCCCTGGCGACCGTCGACCACCGCGCCCGCGGCCAGGGCGTGAGCCTCGACGATCAGTTGCCCGACGACCTGCCCCGCGTCCACGCCAACGCCGGCGAGATCCAGCAGGTCTTTCTCAACCTCCTGCTCAACGCCCTGGACGCGATGCCCGACGGCGGCCGACTCACCCTCACCGCCGACATCGACGACGGCGACGAAAGCCTGACCATCACCGTCGCCGACACCGGCCACGGCATCGATCCGTCCATCCTGGACCAGGTCCTCGAGCCTTTCTACACCACCAAGGCCGACGGCAAGGGCACCGGGCTGGGCCTGTCCATCTGCGATGGGCTGGTGCGCAGTCACGGCGGCGAGCTGCGCCTCGACAGCACGCCGGGGGCGGGCACACGCGTCCACGTCGCGCTGCCGATCGCCGAGCGCCAACACGACGCCGACCACCTCACCCGCGAGGCCCGTGCATGATGCACGCGACACCCCCAGTAAAGCCGCGACCGCCGGTCGCGGGGAAGCGGCAGAGGATCAACGATCACACACCGATCCACCGCGTGACATTAAGCGCTCTCAGAACGTGTGTGACAAGGGTGCCACACAGCATCCCGGCAGGGTGCTGTGTGCGTCGGCCATCGACGGTTGATCGCACACAGCAGCCTTCGGCGTGCTGTGTGGCACCCCTAGAACGACTTCTCACACACGTTCTCAGGGTGCCACGGCTTGCCCGCGAAGCGGCAAGCCGGGCGACGCGCGACAAGCGCACGGCTTGCCCTGCGGGACAAGCCGTGGCACCCCAGGCGTTGCGAGTCACACCGACCGTTCCACGAGATTTGCGTTGTAGGGTGAGCCGGGACGGTGACCGTGCCTCGCCCGCCGATCCCCCGCGACCAACGGTCGCGGCTTTGTATGTCACGGAGCGCGCCCATGCCTGACGCCCGCATCCTCGTCGTCGACGATGAGCCGGGCATGCTCGAGGTCTGCGCCGACACCCTGGCGCGCCTGGACGACGTCGAGGTCACCGTCGAGTCCTCCGGCTCAAAGGCCGTCACGCGCCTGACGTCGGATGAAACCTGGGACATGCTCATCACGGACGTGCGTATGCCCGACATCCACGGCGTGGACCTTTTGCGCATCGCCCGGCGGCACGACCCGTCGCTCGTCGTGCTCATGCTCACCGCCTTCCCGTCCGTCGACACCGCCGTCGAGGCCATGAAGCTCGGCGCCGCCGACTACATCACCAAGCCCTTCCTTCCCGACGACCTGCGCGCCACCGTCACCCGCCTGCTCGAGCAGCGCCGGCTCAAGCAGGAGAACGAGTTGCTCTCGCGCCAGGTCCAGCGCGGCCAGCGCTTCGGCGAGATCGTCGGCCAAAGCGACGCGATGCGGCGCGTCTTCGACACCGTCTCGCGCATCGCCCCCAACGACGTGGACGTGCTCATCCTCGGCGAAACCGGCACGGGCAAGGAGCTCGTCGCCCGCACGATCCACAACAAGAGCCCGCGCAAGGACAAGCGCTTCGTCCCCGTAGACTGCGGCGCCATCCCCGAGCAACTGCTCGAGAGCGAGCTGTTCGGCCACGAACGCGGCGCCTTCACCGGCGCCGACGCACGCAGCCTCGGGCTCATGGAGTTCGCCGACGGCGGCACGTTCTTCCTCGACGAGATCGGCCAACTGCCCATCAACCTTCAGGCCAAGCTTCTGCGCGCCTTGCAGGAACGGCGCATCCGACGCGTCGGCGGCAACGAGGAGATCCCCATCAACGTCCGCGTCATCGCCGCCACCAGCCTCAACCTCGACGAGCAGATCGCCCGCGGCCGGTTCCGCAGCGACCTCTACTATCGCATCAACGTCGCCCGCGTCGACCTGCCCCCGCTGCGCGACCGCGCCGGCGACGTGCCGCTGCTCGTGCGCCACTTCGTCCAGCGCCACGCCCCGGAGATGGGCCACGACGAGATCACCGTCGACCCGCAGGTCATCGAACGGCTCGGCCGCTACGCCTTCCCGGGCAACGTGCGCCAGTTGCAGAACGTCGTCCGCCGGGCGCTGGCCATGACGCGCGACAGCGAGCTGCGCGTCGAGGACCTGCCCGACGAGATCGCCACCCCCGCCGCCCCCGCCACGGGCCCCGCCAACGCCGCCTCCGGCACCACGGCCGCCTCGGCGCTCGAGGCGTTGAACGACACCGAGCACGGCCTGTTCGAGCTGCGCGACCAGCACGTCGCGGCGTTCGAGCGCGACTACCTCACCGAGCTGCTGCGCCGTCACGACGGCGACGTCGCCGACGCGGCCGTCGAGGCCAAGGTCCCGCGCGGCACGCTCTACCGTCTGATGAAAAAGCACGAGCTCAACCCGGCGGAGTTCCGCGGCGACGGGTGATACGGATCACCCGTCAATCACGGGCGTCGGGTGCCAGGCAACGCCGTGAACTTCACGCGTGGCGGCGCTGATGTAGGGTGGGTAGAGCCGAGCGAAACCCACCACGCTGGCCGTGGATTCCCGCCGCAACCGGTGGGTTTCGCTTCGCTCTACCCACCCTACAGCCAGCGTTCACGGCGTCGGGTGCCACTGACAAGCGGAGTCCGCGGAGCTTGTCAGTGCGGATCGGCGTCACGGAGCCGTCACGCCAACCGGCACTGACAAGGCCGAGGACGGCCTTGTCAGTGGCACCCGCGACGAAGGGATTGAAGGCGCTCTCGTGGCCGCTGCTGACGCGGCGCAACAAAAAAGGCCCGACCCGCGTCGACGGGTCGGGCCTGATGTCTCGTCGATGTCCGGCCGGGCTCAGTAGCTCATGCCCACGCCGACGCTGCCGAACATGTTGAAGCTGTCGCCGCCCATGCCGCGGGCGCTGGAGATCTGCCGCGCCGATCGGCCCAGCCACAGCAGGTGCACGCCGGCGTTGACGTTCCACTCGCCATACTCCTGCGGGATGAACGGCAGCGGGGCGCTGGCCACGGCGCCGATCTGGAAGTAGCCGAACGACTTGTCCTCGCCCTGCAGGCTCTCGTAGTAGTCGCCGAAGTTCAGCCCCAGCGTCGCCGGCACCGTCAGCGTCACCGGGTAGTCCTCATCGTCCAGCACCAGGAACGACGGCGAGACGCCGAGCTCGAAGTAGGTGCCCCGGCTGGTGCCCATGTCCAGCCCGCCGTGCGTCTCGACCGCCAGCAGCAGCCGCGGCTGGAGCGAGAAGTCCAGGTTGAACTCCTCCATCAGCGGCGCGTCGTCATACCTGACGCCGATCTGGAACTCCTCGGCCATGCTCGAGCCGGTCGCCGGCTGGTAGCGGTTGACGTACGCCGCGTCGACCGACACGTCGCCCGGCAGGCCGAACGTCAGCCCCACCGTCAGATCGTGCTGGTACCAGTTGCTGTCGGAGACGCCCATCATCGCCGCGCCGTCGGTGTCGCGGTCGTGGAGGCTGCTCCACGTGCCGACGTAGCCCTCGACGTCGACGTCGCCCAGCGACGGCAGGAGGACGCCCACGGTCGCGAAAGGCTGGGCGATCACCCCCTTGTTCTGCT
>SKPT01000069.1 GCA_007119405.1 Phycisphaeraceae bacterium | reverse complement strand
GAGCTTCGAGCGCGGCTACCTCGACGCCCCGCCGCGGCTGCGCCCCGCCGCGTGGCACGAGCCGGACTTTGACGACAGCGGCTGGCTGGCGGGCACGCTGATGAACGGCGTGCGTTCGCCGTTCGTCAGCCGGCAGTACGTGCGTGGGCGTTTCCGGGTGGAGGATCCGGGCGCGACGCGGGATCTGCGTTTGAGCCTGCGTTACCACGGCGGTGTGATTGTGTATCTCAACGGCGAGGAGATCGCCCGCGGCGACGTCGCGGCGGGGCCGTTGACCGAGGACAGTCTGGCGGAGGCCTACCCGCGCGAGGCGTTCTTCGACGACGACGACCAGCCGCGGGATGCCTCACGTGTCGGCGCCGAGGCGCGTCGGGCGTTTCTGGACGCGCTGGGGCGGGAGCTTGAGGTCGCGCTGCCTGCGGAGGCGCTGCGTGAGGGGGTGAACGTGATTGGCATTGAAGTGGTGCGCTCGGCGTATGACGCGGCGCTGGCGGACGCCGGTGAAGGTGGCCGGCCCTGGTTGGCGTTGCCCACGGCCCAGCTTCGCCACGGGCGGCTGACGGCAAGCGATGGTGCGGGCGTGGCGGCGAATCTTGTGCGGCCGCGGGGCTTGCAGATCTGGAACAGCCAGCCGCTGGCGCCGGTGTTCGACATGGACTGGGCGGATCCCAACCAGCCGCTGAAGCCGCTGCGCCTGGTCGGTGCCCGGCGGGGGGTTTACAGCGGCAAGGTTGTGCTCGGCCGGGACGAAGCCATCACGGGGCTGCGTGCCGAGATTGACGGGCTGACCGGGCCTGAGGGAGCGAGCATCGGGGCTGAGCACCTGCGTGTGCGCTACGGCCGGGCATGGGGCGGTTGGCCGCTGGCGTGGCCCTACACCGGCGAGTCGCAGCCCTACACGCACGAGGCCGGCTATCTCGGGGCGTTGGAGGAGGAGCCGGCCGCGGCGTACCCCGTGCAGCGCAAGCCCGTCGTGGACCGCGCCCCGGCCGCGCCCGAGGGCGTCGAGCCCCGCTTCGGCGCCGTGGTGCCGCTGTGGTTGAGCGTGAGCATCCCCGAGGACGCGCCGGCCGGCCTCTACCGCGGGCAGCTCCACGTGAGCATGGATGGCGAGCCGGAGCAGCACGTTGACGTTGAGCTGGAGGTGATCGACTGGTCGCTGCCGCCGCGCAATGCGTACCGGACCTGGATTGAGCTGGTCCAGTCGCCGGACGCCGTGGCGCTGGAGTACGCGGTGGAGCTGTGGTCCGAGGAGCACTGGGCGAAGATCGAGCGTTCCTTCAAGCTCATGGGGGAGATCGGCACCAGCGTGGTCTACGTTCCGCTGCTGGCCGAGACCAACATGGGCAATGAGCAGTCGATGGTGCGCTGGATCGAGCAGTCGGATGGCTCGTATGCGTTCGACTACAGCGTCATGGAGCGCTACCTGGACATTGCGGCCGAGCACCTGGACACGACGATCATTTGCTTCGTGGTGTGGGATCTTTACGTCGGCTCGAAGCAGCGCGCCGAGGCGGGCGAGGAGGGGCAGATGGGCACGATGGCGCTGAACCACCTCGATGCCCACGGCGAAGGGCCGGTGGTCACCGCGGTGGACTCCGCCGATGACGCCGAGCCCGGTCGTCTGGAACTGCCCGATTTCACCGACGACGCGAGCTTTGAGCCGTGGTCGGCGCTGTGGTCGGGGGTGACGCGGCGTCTGGAGGAGCGCGGCCTGACGGATCAGGCGATGTTCGGGCTGATCTCGGACATCTGGCCTCGCCGCGAGGAGGTCGCGTTCTGGCACGACAACGCCCCCGGCGTGCCCTGGGTCGCCCACAGTCACTTCGGTGTCGGGGACCACGGTCCCACGGGCGTCCACGGCATCGCCCCCGCCGGCTACCAGAGCCGCGTCTGGCACGTGAACTTTCCGCACGACACGGACGCCGGCGTGCTCCGCGGCTGGCAGCGTGAGGCGTTGGTCGCCTACTACATGCGTTCGCGTGGCTTCTCCAACCAGCCGGCGTCGCTCTGGCACCACATCCTCGAGTTCACCATCACCGGCGATCAGCGCGGGCTCGGCCGGGTCGGCGCGGACAACTGGCAGGCGGTGCGCGACCGCCGGGGCAACCGCCGGGCGTTCACCTGGGCCCGTTACCCGCAAAGCGACTGGCGTAACCTGAACCTGCACAGCCACGTTTTCGCGCCCGGACCCGACGGCGCCGTGTCCACGCAGCGTTACGAGGCTCTGCGCGAGGGGCACCAGGCCGCCGAGGCTCGCGTGTACATTGAGTCGGTGCTGGTTGACGAGCAGCGCCGCGAGCGTATCGGCGAGCGGCTGGCCGAAAGCGCTCAGGCTGGGCTCGACGATCGGCTCAATGCCGCGTGGGTCGGCAGCAGTACGCTGCGCCTGCACGGCGCGCAATGGCATTACGCCAGCCGGGGCATGACCTGGAACGAGCAGCCGCACATCGCCGGTGAGCGCTGGCTGCGCAGTTTCAACTGGCAGGACAAGGACCGTAAGCTCTACGAACTGGCGGCAGAGATCGCCCAGGCCCTGGAGGATTGAAGGCATGCTCACCATTGGAGGCTCCGCCATGCGCATCGCATCCGCCGTTGCGATTATTCTTCTGCTCACTGCCGCCAGCCAGGGCCGGGAGCCTGCCGTGAATGTTGACGATGCCGTGATCGACCGGATCGTCGCCGAGGCGCCGGAGCTGCCGGCGGAGCTTGGTCTGGACCTTGAGCTTCGCCTGGTCGATTTCATCGACGCGACCGATCCCGACACACCGCATCCGATGATGGACCAGGGCACGTCGCGCATCGTCGAGGGCGAGATCGGCCGCTACCGTGTCACGGCCGCGCATCGCCACGCGTTCTTCGCGTATCGCTGGCGCGCCGCGGGGCGCAATCAGCCGCACCTGATCGTCTTCGAGTACCCCGACGACGCGGTGAGGCAGATCAGCTTCTTCACCCACGAGTCCGGCTACGACGGGGCCATGAACAACGACTGGTCGCTGGAGACGGGCGTCTACACGGGCAACCCCTTCCCGCTGACCAACACGATGCAGTACCACACGTTCTTCTACTGGCCGACCGACGACTGGCCGGTGGCGATGGTGGCGAACTTCAACCGCCACGGCGAGCCCGCGGCCGCATCGCGCATCTGGGTGTACGCCATCGAGGGCGGTCTGCCGGCGCTGGAGGTCGACGACCCGGCCCCGGACGATCCGCGCATGCTCGGGACGTTTTACAACTGGTCGCTCGTCGTCTGGCAGGGGGTGTTCGGCCTGGTCGATCGCGAGCAGACGTTCGAGAACCTCATCGAATATCACCGGTACCTCGGCCAGAACGTGGTCATGTGGCCGGCGGTGTCGAACAACGGTTGGGGTTTTCGCGCCCGCATCGAGGCGTGGGACGGCGATCTGGAGTCGGACGAGATCGGCCACATTCTGAGCATGCTCGACGATGCGGGGATGAAGTTCATCGCCACCTTCGGCATGAGCCGGGCCTTTCGCATTGGCGGCGAGAGCTACGCCGAGACGGACGACCGCGAGGCGTGGTGCGAGGGGCTGTTCGAAGGCTTCGCGCAGTTCATCGAGCGCTACGGGCATCACGAGTCGCTTTACGGCATCGGCTTCGACACGCCGGACCTGAGCCCGGCGTATGGCGACTCGCTGCCGGACATCCTCCTGGAATGCTGCGACGGGGACCTGGAGCGGTTCACAAGCTTCATCCACGAACGCAAGGCGGATCTGAAGATTTTCACGCTCGTGGGCGCGCAGGATCTGCATCACCAGTACTTCAGCGACGCGGGCGACGTGATGGCGCGTTGGCAGGGCTCCGGCGAGCCGCTTCAGACGTTCCTGGCCGAGGAAGCGCATCGTCTCTGGACGCGCTGGGGGCGCGACCCGCACGAGCTGGGGGCCGTCGACGGGCTGACGGTGATGTACCAGTACCAGCTTGACGACCACGCGATCTACCCCAGCTACAGCCAGCAGCCGCGATCGATGCTCTACTTTGACATGGAGCAGTCGCAAGCCAAGAGCGACCTGCACGACACGCGGGCGACGATGCTCTTTAACACCTTCTTCGAGGCCTACCTGGGTCTGGACACGAACAACTTCTGGTACCGCAAGCAATGGGTCGCGCCGGACTTCAACCCTGCCGAGCCTTCGGCGACCGCGGCGTGGGCCACGGCGATGCGCCATCGCGATCGCGACCTTCTCATCGCCGGGTCGTGGAACCGCAAAGGCGCCGGGCTCGAAGGCTCGCTGCGACGCTTCGCCCAGGCCTACCGCGCCCTGCCGCCGATTGAGCTTGATGACCTGGCGGTGCATGGCACCACGCCGGCGCAGGCCCGGCGGGGCGTGTACGAGGACCAAACGTATGCGACCGTCCTGAACCCCACGCCGTTCGAGGCCGACGTGCAGGTGACCCTCGCCGACGAGGCGCAGGCGTTGACGCTCGCGCCCTTCGAAATGCGCACGCTGGTGCATGAGGGTGATGCGGCCGTCGAGGTGCGAGGCGAGGCGGCGCAGGCGTACGTCGACTGGCTCGACGAGCGGTTGACGCGATACGCGACGCTGCTCGAGGCGCTGCGCGCGCTCGAGCCCGAGGCGGCCGATGCCGCCCTGGTAAGCCATCATGAGCTTGGGCGTGAGCTTTTCGAATCGGGGCGTTATCAGGAACTGGACGTGCGCTTCGGCCACGCGCTGACGGAGGAGCTGAAGCTGCGTCAGCGCATCGTCGCGCCGCCTGAGCAGGCGGCGCCGCGCATCGCGGGCCCGCCGGACGATCCGTTCGACCTCGACGCCTGGCCGACCGCTGCGGCGGACATCGTGGCGGACTCGGGCGCGGCCATCGGCACGCACCTGTACTACCCGGCGTCGTGGCACGGGCCCGACGACCTTTCCGTCCGCGTTCGCCTCGGCCACGACGGCGAGCGGCTGCACTTCGCGATCGCGGTGCGCGACGACGTGCTCACGGAGAACGACACCGCCAGGCTTCACCTGTCCACCGCCAACTACCGGCGATGGTTGGACAGTCGCCTGCCGTTTGAGCACACGCTGGCACTGCCCGTGCCCCACGACGCCGCCACCGGCTCGGCCCGTGGTGGGCTGGATCTGCACGCCGAGTCGCGGCGCAGCGAAGGCGGCTACATCATCACCGGCTCGGTGTCGCTGGCACAGCTCGGCGTGGGCCCCGGCGACCGCGTGGGGTGGGTCGTGCGCGTCGAGGACCACGACGAGACGCCCAACGTCTACCGCGGTGCCGACTGGGCCCGCAACACGGTGATGCTCGTGCCCAACAGCCCCACGTTCGCCTACTGGGACGACGCTCGGACAAGTGGTGAACTGGTGCTGGAGGAGTGACCTGCCGCGCGTTGGGGCAAGGGGCATCCAATGCGCGTCGGGCATGCGCCCGCCGCGCGGCTGGTGTCGTCGTGCCGCTTGCGCGGGAAGCCGCGACGCATTGATGTAGGGTGGGTAGAGCGGAGCGAAACCCACCACGAACGTCGTAGATCCTCGACAATTCCGGTGGGTGTCGCTTTGCTCTACCCACCCTACATTCACGCCTGCAACTTATTGATGCTTGAATGGTTGATTCAACCTCGGGCCCCGGGGTGCCACGGCTTGTCCCGAAGGGCAAGCCGTGCGTTTGCCGACGTTCGCACGGCTTGTGCCCCTTGCTCGTGTGGTTCATGAGCTCCCAGTCGCGCAGGTCGCCGCGGCCGCCGAGGCTCACCGTCCCCGTCCCGATGCCGCCGATCGGCATCGCGACACGAAGCAGGTGCTCGGCGTCGTAGCGACGCAGGATTGGCCACGGATCGGCCGATGTCCGGCCGCCCCTCGAAGATGGCCAGGTTCCGATGGGCGCCGGCGGCTGACGCGAGGGGCTCTGGGACATGGTGATCGTCACAGCGGCCCGGGTGACTTCCGCAAGGGAGAGAAGCGGTGTGATGCAGCCAACTGAAGCCCCGCAGGTCAACCGCAGCCCAGGTCACCGCACCATCACACCGCCCGACCCGTGAGCACGCAAGGCGATCGTCACCCTGAGGCGCCGTCTACCGCTCTTCGACGAGCCACAGGCAATCAACCGCCACGCTGTTGACACCCGGCGTGCGCATCAGCGCCGTCCAGAAGCCCTGGTTGCGCTCCGGCTCGAATGGCCCGAGCTCGACGACGTGCCATTGCCCGTCGCCGAGTTCCTCGGCCGTCGCCCCGACGCGCCCGCCGCCGGGATGCACGCCGAACTCCCACACCTCCCCCTCGGCCTCGGGTTCGAGATCGGCCTTGACGCGCACGTACAGCCGATAGCTCCGGCCCGGCTCAAAGTCCTCGTGCTCGCTGAAGTGGTACCGCGTGTGCCAGCCCGCCTGCGGCACGTGCGCCGCCCAGCCGTCGCTCGCCCCTTGCGCCGGCGCCCACCAGCGCGGCTGCATGTCGAACTGGTTCGCCTGCACCAGGCGCACACGCGACGCGTCCACATCCTCAAGCTCCGCCGGCCGCACCGGGCCCGCGGCGGCGCGGCTGGCGTAGTCATCCAGCCAGTCCAGCCAGGGGTCGATCGGGTCCGGGTCGTTGACGCGGTTCATGTCATAATCACGCGCCGTCTGCCGCAGCTCGCGAGCGATCCACGCCAGCTCCAGCGGCTCGCCCAGCTCGTCGTAGACCTGCTCCACCGCGTTCCACAGCCGCGAGCCCGGCCCGCGCTTGGCGAGCGTGTAGAGCACCGGCGCCTGGGCGTGACGCACGCGGGGCTCGAAGACCTCGTCGCCCGCGACCGCCTGCCGCGCCGCGTGCATGTGCCGCGCCGCCTCTGCCATCACCTCGCCGCGCAGAAACGGCGCGCTCAGCCGCACGCGCCGGCCGATGAAGATGTTCTCATCCTGCACCACGCCGTGCATGTGATCGATGTACGCCAGCACGTGCTCCGCCGCCGGGCCGTAGTAGCCTTGCACAAACTCCTCGATCAGCGCCCGCCCATCGGCGTGCGGATCCCACAGCGCCCGCGCCCAGAGCCAGTGACGCAGCGGAGCGAACTCGGTGCCCCGGCCCACGTGCGTGCCCTGCACGAAGATGCCGATCGCCCCATGCTCGTGATAAAAGCGCGCAAAGGGCACGAAGGCGGTCAGGTCCGGGTTGGGCATCAGGTAGTGGTCGCGATTGCCCGAGTAGTGCCAGATGAACATCGTCTCGCTGTGCTCGTCCCAGCGTGCGATTTCGTCGCGCAGCTTGGCGTTGGGCTCGATGTCCGAGGTCGCCGGGTCGTGCGCGAAGCTGAGCTGAAGCGGCGCGTTGACCAGGATCACGTTGTCACGCAGGCTCAGATTCTCCGTCGGTTCGCGCGACCAGCCGTACGCGGCCGTGGCGATCCGCGAGCCCGGCCGCTCGGCGTCAATCGCCTCCGCCACCCGGTTGGCGAAGTGCACCACCTGCCCGGCGTTGGAGCCCTCACGCTCGTCGATCGCGGCGCACTGGTCGCACCGGCAGTAATCGTCGTTGTCCATCTGGCCCACGACGACGAACTCGAGCTCCGGGTCGTCGTCAAAGCGCTGCCTCACGCCCTGGAGGATCGCCTCAAACGTCGCGTCGCTGGTCAGGCAGGGCTGACGCCGGGGCCGGCGCTCGCCATCGACCAGCGCCCACATGTCGTCGGTCAGCTCGTGACCGGACTCCTCCATCAGGTGCACGTAGGAGTGGACGAGGTTGCCGCTGACGCGATAGCGCCCGCCGAGCTGCTCGTTGTCGTCGCGGTCCTGCCACGCCAGGCCGTTGAGGCGATTGCGCGCCATCCACAGCCGACCGGCGGGCGAGAAGCTCTCCATGTACATGATGTCGCGGTATTCCAGGGCCGGCACGTGGCGCTCGTCCGTGGGCTCGATGCTCACGGTGGCGAGCTCGGGCAGATGCGTGTGCCTGGGGTACCACCAGCGCACGCCGAGGCTATCGAGAAACGTGTACACGCCATAGAGCGTCCCGCGCTGGGCGCCGCCGGCGATGACCAGGCGGTCGCCGACGGTGCGGATGATGAAGCCCTCGTCGCCGAGGCTTTCGTCGGCGTCGATGCCCAGCGCGGCCGCGGCGTCGAAGCCGAGCACGATCGCGCGCTGGGGCACGTCGCCGCCCCGCTCGATCGCCAGGCGCGCCCCGCTGATCTGCTCCATGTGCTCGGCCAACTCGCGTGAGGCGAAGCGCTCCGAGGGGCTCGCCGCCTCGCCGACGACGATGACGTAGTCGCTGCGGCCGTCCTGCGCCAGCGTCAGCGGTCCCGTCGAAGCGGCGTTCGTGCCCGTCCAGCCGGTCAGCGGCACGGACAATAGCCCCATCACCATCCACAAGCCTCGGTGCGT
>SKPT01000280.1 GCA_007119405.1 Phycisphaeraceae bacterium | reverse complement strand
CGCCTCAACGCCCAGCTCACGCGGCTGACCGGCCCCATCCTCGCCGCCGAGACCGACCGCCGCATCGAGATGACCATGCCCGGCGAGCTCGCGGGCCACTTCAAGGCCACCGAGCATGACGGGTACCTCTACATCTTCGCCCAGAACACCGACCTCGGCCCCGGCGCCGACGAGGCCGGGCAGTTCGACCCCATCCGCCCGCGCGGCGGCACCGGCCGGTTCACCGTCGAAGGCCTCGCCGCCGGCACCGCCATCGAGGTCGTCGACGAGGATCGCACCATCACCGCCGAAGACGGCTCCTTCGCCGACGACTTCGACCCCTTGGCCGAGCACATCTACCGCATCCCGCTCGATCGGTAAATGCACGCCACGGATAAACACGAATGGACACGAAGCAAACAGGGCGCCGACCGGACGCCGCGCTTCATGCGTGTCATACAGATTACCCACGAATCCCGGGCGTGAGACCGCTGCACCGGGTGCTGATGCGGGTGCCACGGCTTGTCCGCGAAGCGGCAAGCCGTGCGACGGCCGACAGACGCACGGCTTGCCCTCGGGTCAAGCCGTGGCACCCAACGCCCGTGATTCACGGGTGATCCGTATCCATCGGCGTTCTACGCACTGGCCTGCGCCTCACGCCTGCCGGTTGATCACGACGATCATCAGCACCAGCGCCAGCAGCACGGCGCACCAGAGCATCAGCGCCAGGCGGGCCGTGCGGCGTGCCCGCTCCGCCTCCCACCAGGTGCGCGGGCGGATGCCCTGGACCAGGAACGTGGCGATGCCCGCCAGGTTCACGCAGATCACGTTCGTCGCCAGCAGCAGCCCCGCCCCCAGCGCCTCGGGCCAGTACGCCGCGCCCACCATCAACCCCAGGGCGATCGTCGGCGGCAGCAGCGCCACCGCCACCATCACCCCCACCAGCACCGCCGGCACCCCCGTCGTCAGCGCCAGCGCCCCGGCGCTGCCCGAGGCCAGCGCCAGCGCCACGTCCCCCAGCGCCACGCTCGTGCGGGTGGCGATCTCCGGGCCCGTCGGATCCACCGCCAGCACCAGCCCGCACAACGCCGCCAGCCCCAGCGCCAGCGCGATGCCCGCCAGGTTCGTCCCCAGCGCCCGCCGCAGCATCGCCGTGTCGCCGATCGTCGTCGCGAACGCCAGCGCCACGTTCGGCCCCAGCAGCGGCGCGATCACCATCGCTCCGATGATCGCCGCCACGTTGTCGCGCATCATCCCCACCGCCGCCACCACGCTCGACAGCAGCACCGCCGCCACGAACACCCCCGAAAAGTGCACCATGTCGCTGACCTCGTGGTGCAGCTCCTCGCGGCTGAGGCCCCGCCCCCGCGCCTTGGGCGTGGACTTGTCCACCTGCCCCGACTCCTCCTCCTCGTCCGGCTTCTCCTCACGCCGCGGCAACGCCGCCGACACCGGCACCACCAGCAGTTGAAACCGATCGTCGTTGCCGAAGCGGTTCTGAAACCGGTCGATGATCGGCCCGGTGTCCTTGGCGTCGACGACGAAGCGCAGCAGGATCTGCCCCGAGTCCAGCGTCTCCTGCCAGAGGTTGTCGTCCGGCTCACGCTGGAGCATGTTGCGCACCTCCAGCCCACGCTCGCGCGGCAGGACGATCTCAATCAGACGCAGAGCCATGGCGGTCTTGTACCGCCGCGAGCGGTGCCCGGCAAGACCCGGGGCACGCTTGTTGATCCTTGACTGGTTGCATTCACCCCAAGTCGTGGGGTGCCACGGCTTGTCCCCAAGGGCAAGCCGTGCGACGGCCGACAGACGCACGGCTTGCCGCTTCGCGGTCAAGCCGTGGCACCCTGAGTACGTCCCCGCCGGGTAAAGTCAACCATTCAATGGTCAATAACGCCCGTCCTGAGCAAAGCGAAGGGCGGGATTCCCCCCCCTCACGGGCGGACCTGCTCGCGCAGCTCGTACCAGGGCGTGCGCGGATACTCGTCGATGATCCGCCCATCCTCGTCGACCATCAGCAGATGCTGGTGCGCGTTGTGCAGCGTCACGATGATGAAGTGCCGCGCCGACTTCGCCTTGGCCATGTACCAGGTGTTCTCCGGCGTGTTGAGAATCTCCCGCGCGCCGACGCCCCAGCAGCCGTCCCCCACGTACACGATCCCGTTGACCGGGTCGATCTCCCCCAGCATCGAGTGGATGCCGCCGGCCACCCAGTGGTAGTCCACGTCGTCCTGTCGCTCGTCCGGCGGCACGACGCGGGCATTGGAGATCGGGTGGGTGCGCTTGTACGTGTGGTCGTGGTTCTCCAGCGCGATCCGCACCCCGTAGCGCTCGAACAGCGGCACCCATTCGTGCAGCACCCGCTGCGAGTAGATGCTGCCATAGCTGCGATGTGAGGGAAACGCCGGCGTGTGGTAGACCGGGATCAGGTGCGTCACGTCGCCGCGCTCGGCCAGCGCCTGCGCCAGCCAGTCGGTCTGCTCGCCTTCGATCGGGTTGGTGTGGTCCGAGTCGAGCACGAACAGCGACAGGTAGTTGCCGAAGTCCAGCACGCCGTAGCCCGGGTGATCGGGAAACGCGAAGAGGCGGTAGAAGTAGGGGGCGACGCTTTCGCGCCACGCGGCCGTGGGCTCGTGGTCGTCGTGGTTGTAGAAGAACCCGCCCACCATTTCGTGGTTGCCCATGGCGACGATGACGGGCACCACGCGGCCGTCGTCGGCGATGAGCGTCGCCTTGTTGATGTCGAACCACTCGTGCCAGTTGTCCACGTTCTCGGCCCGGCCGTCGGCATAAGCCAGGTCGCCGCCCCAGACGATGAAGTCCGGGTCGTAGCGCATCGCCTGGCTGTTGGTCTGCTCCAGCCACTGGCCGCGCGTCCGCGTGTCCCCGCCGGTGATGAACCGCACCGGCTCGGTGTTCTCGGCCGGCATCGTCCGCAGACGGTAGACGCGCGCCTCATCGCCGAACCGGAACTCGTACGTCGTGCCCGGGGCCAGCCCCGTCAGCTCGACGCGCTTGATGATGCGATCCGAGTGCGGGAACGCGTGACGCTCACCGTCGCGCCGCTGCCAGGGCTCGGCCCCCAGCTCCCGCCAGGCGATCGCCCGCCGCTGCTCGTCGGCATGCTGCTCCGGGCTCAGGTGCCAGTCCACCGTCATCGTCGTCGTCGGGTCACGCTGCCACGTCAGGTGCAGCCCGACAGGCTCGAACGCCGCCAGCGCGGGCCCGGCCAGCAACACGCTGGCGACAGCGGCGAAAAGGCTACGGCCAAAGGTATGCGCGGTCATGGCATCAACACCTCGTCAGGGGAACAAATCAACAAACCGATCATCCTGCCTTCACCGGGCCCGGCGACGCCCGCCTCAGCTCGCGGCCGCGGCTTCGCCGAGGTGATCGATGATCTCGCCGTGGTACGTGAACACCTCCGGCACGCCGCCGGTGTGCAGGAACACCGCCGTCGAACCCGCCCTGATGCGACCCCGCCGGATGTCGTCGATCATCCCCGCCAGCGCCTTGGCGGTGTAGACCGGCCCGACCAGCAGCCCCTGCGTCCGCGCCAGCAGGCGCAGCGCCTCCATCCCCGCCTCCGTCGGCACCGCATAGGCCTCGCCGGCGTGGCGGTTGGTGTTGTCGATCTCGGCCGCCGTGACGTTCAGCTCCGCCCCCAGCAGCCGGGCCGCGTCGTTGACCAGGCCCGCGACGTCGTCGCGCACCTGCCGCTCGTCGCGCGGCGACGGCGCGTAGGCGATCACCTCCGTCGCCAGCCCCAGCAGCCGCGCCCCCAGCACCAGCCCCGCCCCCGTGCCCGCGTTGCCGCCGACGCAGATGCAATCCGGCGCGTCGCCGAGCTGCTCGATGATCTCGCACAACGCCAGGGCGTACGCCACCGCCCCGAGCACCTCGTCATCGCGCCCCACGAGGTAGGGCTTGTGACCCTGGTCCTGGAGCTGCTCGACCGCCTGCGCCTTGGCCTGCTCCTGCAACGCCGGCTCGACCATCCGCACCTCGGCGCCGAAGACGAAGTCCAGCAGCCGGTTCCCCTGCGCCGGGTCCTCGCACTTCGCGTCGTTGCGCAGCACCAGCACGCAGCGCAGCCCCAGCATCGCCGCCGCGGCCGCGGCCTGCCGGCAGTAGTTGGATTGCCCCGCCAGCCCGTGCACGATCACGTCGCAACCCTGCTGCCGCGCCCGCCCGAGGCTGAACTCGAGCTTCCGCAGCTTGTTGCCCCCCAGCGCCGGGCCTGTCAGATCGTCACGCTTGGCCAACACCCGCACGTCCCCGCCCAGCTCGGCCGCGAAACGCTCCAGCTCGTCCACCGGCGTGGGCAGATGACAAAGATCCACACGCGGCAGCGTTGCGGCACGCCCGCGCAGCTCATCGATCGTCCAGGGCTGACTCATCGCTCATGCGCCTCCAACACGCCCCACCCACCACCACCCGATTCTACCGAAACGCGACACCCCCCATGCCGCATCGTGCTTGCTGAATTCAAGCCCCCCGCGCTGGGCGGCTGCGCAACGCCGGGAGACTCACGCCGGGTGGTGACACGCGAACGCTCGGCACTCCTCAGAGCGTGTGTGGGAAGTCCTTTGGGGTACACAGCATGCCGAAGGCTTTTGTGCGCGATTCGCCGTTGATGGCCCAGGCACACAGACCCTTCTCAGCCACGTTACTCAGCCCGATAGCTTGCGCCACTGCCCCGCGGCCGTGACGCTAACCGCGCCCTCCCCGTCTGTCAAGCGCTTGATTCCCGGGTCGCGCAACCCGTGGCAACCCATGCGCCGACCGTCGCGCCGGGGCCGATCATCGCAGCGGGCCTCCGCAGCGCGGGCGAGCCCGGCCGCACGGCAACGCTCCGCTTTTCCCGCCCCGGCATCACTGATACCATGTGCGTTTCCCCAGCCGGGGTGCGGGGACATCATCACGGGAGGCGACCTTGGCTGGCAAATCGACCAGCGCGGCGGCATCGGGCACGCAGGCGATCATCGACCGCCACGATCGCCATATGTCCATCAACTACGCCCGGTTCCCCGTCGCCATCGTGCGCGGACGCGGCGCGACGCTCCATGACGCGGCCGGCAAGAGCTACATCGACCTGTTCGCCGGCTTCGGCGGCGCCCTGCTGGGCCAGTGCCATCCCGATCTCGTCGACGCGATCAACGACCAGGCCGGCAAGCTCTGGTTCGTCGGCAACCTGATGCACACCGAGCCGCAGACCCTGCTCGCCGAGCGCATCGCCCGCACGGGCTTCGGCGGCCGCTCATTCTTCTGCCACGCCGGCGCCGACGCCAACGAAGCGGCCATCAAGCTCGCGAGGCTGTATGGACGCGACAGCCGCCGCTTCAAGGTGATCTCGACGCTCGGCAGCTTCCACGGCCGGACATTCGGCGCGATGGCCGCCACCGGCCAGCGACGCGTCTGGGAGGGCTTCGAGCCGCCGCTGCCGGGCTTCGCCCACGTGCCCTACGGCGACGTCGAGGCGGTGGCCCAGGCGATCGACGATCAGACCGTCGCCGTGCTCGCCGAGCCGATCCAGGGCGAGAGCGGCGTCATCGTGCCCGCCGACGACTACTGGCCCCGCCTGCGGGCGCTCTGCGACAAGCACGACCTGCTGCTGATCGCCGACGAGGTGTGGACCGGCTGCGGGCGCACCGGCCGGTGGTTCGGCCACCAGCACTGGGGCATCGAGCCCGACGTCATGACCCTCGCCAAGGGGGTCGGCGGCGGGCTGGCGGTGGGGGTGATGTGCGCCCAGCCTCGCATCGCCGAGCTGTTCCATTACCGCACGCACGGCGGCGTCGCCCACGCCACGACGCTCGGCGGCAACCCGATCGCCATGGCCGTCTCCGCCAGGCTCCTTGAGGTCATCGAGCGCGACGGGCTCGTCGAGCGGGCCGCCAGCCTCGGCGAGGCCGCCCGGCAGCGCCTGCGCGACTTCGCCGACCGGCACGAGGCCGTGCGCGACGTGCGCGGCAAGGGGCTGTTCATCGGCGTCGAGCTCAACCTCGACGCCACGCCGTTCGACACCGGCCGGCAGATCGTCGCCACCTGCCTGGAGCGCGGGCTGGTGATCAACGCCGCGGGCACGGACGTGCTGCGCGTGGCGCCGCCGCTGGTGATCGAGCAAGGCGAGCTCGACCAGGGGCTGGGGATCCTCGAAAGCGTGTTAGCGGGAGCGTGATGGCATCGAGACGCGCGACATGGATGAGCCGGCGATGCCCCACGTTTGCTCGTGGGGCTGCGCGTGTGACGGGCTTGACCTCGCTGGCGGTGGCCCTGATGGTCGTGGCCGCGGGGGCGGGATGCCAGGCCGGCGGGGGGAGCCCGGAGATGGGTCACTTCCCGACGCTGGACGAGGTGGGCTCGCGCGTGACGCCGGTGCTGCCCGAGGACGGTGAGCGGCCCTTCGCCGACGCCGGCTCGGGCCGCTGGGCGATGGTTCGCCAGGTGGACCTGCCGCTGGCGTGGCCGATCGACGCGGCGTGGGACCTGGTCGACGAGGCGGCCCTGAGCGCCGAGGCGCGGCGGTGGTACAACGCCAACGGCGTGCGGGTGGGGCTGCTCAGTGCCGGGGATCTGGAAGCCTTCGCCGAGCATCTGCCGGCGCCGGTGGCGGTGCACCAGTCGCGTGTGCGCGACGCGGGGCACCCGGTGGAGCTGCGCCGCTCGCCGCGGCTGTCGCGCGAGGTGGCGCTGACGCTGCCGGGCGACGCCGAGGCCGAGCCGGCGGTGGGCGGGTCGATGCGCCTGCTGGCGCAGATGCGCAGCCCGGGCCCGGGGCGGATGTCGCTGGCGCTGGTGCCGCATCATCACCTGCCGGAGCACTCGCTGCTGCCGCGCGATCCCCTGGATCGTGAGTTGGACGGGCGGGTGTTCGAGGAGCTGACCGCGGGCGTCGAGCTGTCGACGGGCCGGCTGCTGGTGATCGGGCTGCACCACGAGCTGGAGGCGGAGCTGGAGGAGGAGGACTGGGACGACCCGGCGGCCATCGTGGCCGAGGCGGAGCGCCTGGCCGAGGCCCTGCCCGTGAACCTGGGCCGGGCCCTGCTGACGGCGCGCCGCGCCGGCCGCCCGGTGCAGGTGCTGGTGATGGTCGCCCTGGAGCCGTGACTGCTGATGGCCGATGGCTCGTCCGCCGGGGGCGGGCGGCGTTGTCCTGCGCGCAGGGGCGGTCCCGTCCGGCCCCGGGGGCGCCCAATCGCCCAGGCCGGGTGAATCGCGGGGCGGACTCTGGCCGATAAGAGCCGCGTGGGGCCAGATGAGGCATCCGCGCGCCGCCCCCTTGCCTTGCGTTCCGGCCTCCCCTTCACGCGGATGGGTTGAGGCGCGCCGCACCCGAGGATACTGCCGCAATGCCCAGAGACGTACCCGTCGGCAACGGCCAGATGCTTGTCACCTTCGACAGGCACTACCGCTTGCGTGATCTTTACTTCCCCCACGTCGGCCAGGAGAACCACGCCGGGGCCGCCCCCTGCCGCTTCGGCGTCTGGGCCGAGCTGCCCGCGTCGGTGCGCCGCGGCGACGAGCGCCGCCGGCGCCGCCTCTACTGGTCCGACCAGGGCTGGGACGTGACCCTGCGCTACGAGCCGGACACGCTCGCCAGCGACGTGCGCCTGACACACGGCTCGCTGGGGCTGGAGCTGCGCTGCTGCGACGTGGTCGACTTCCACCGCTCCGTGCTCGTGCGCCGGATCGAGGTGCAGAACCTCGTCGACGAGGAGCGCGAGGTGCGACTGTTCCATCACCACGACCTGGCGATGTACGGCACGCGCATCGGCGACACCGCCTATTACGACCCGCAACTGCACAGCATGATCCACTACCGCGCCCAGCGGTACGTGATGGCCTGCTTCTATCTCGACGGCGAGCCGCAGATCGACGAGTACGCCACGGGCACCGCCGGCGTCAACGGGGCCGAGGGCACCTGGCGCGACGCCGAGGACGGTCGCCTGGGCAACAACCCGATCGCGCAGGGCGCCGTCGACTCGACGATCATGACGGCCGTGCAACTGCCCGCCTCGTCGATGCGCGTGGTGTACCTGGTGCTTGGCTGCGGGCATCGCCACGAGGACATGGTGGGGCTGCACCACTTTCTGCACCGCGAGTCGCCGCAGGGGGTGATCGACCGCACCCGGGCTTACTGGCGCCTTTGGCTGGCCGCGGCGCACCGGGGCCTGGAGGTCGAGCCCGCCCATGATGCGGACACGCAGGCGCGGCACCTCCTCGATGAGCCGGTGATCGAGCTCTTCAAGCGATCGCTGCTGCTGGTGCGCACGCAGATCGACAACGGCGGGGCGATCATCGCGGCGAACGACTCGGACATCATGCAGTACTCGCGCGACACCTACTCCTACATGTGGCCGCGCGACGGCGCGTACGTCGCCGACGCGATGGACGCGGCCGGGTTTCCCGACGTGGCGCGCTCGTTCT